>NZ_GL732468.1:32170-135679 GCF_000187645.1 Streptococcus sp. C300 | reverse complement strand
CAGGTCTAGTAGATCAGGATAGCACAAATCCAAGATAGCTATGCTGAAGGCGATATTAACAATGCCAAGCACTTTGGTAGAGTCGCGGGAGTAGCAGGCTATTTGTGGGATCGAAAAACTAATGAGGAACAGCATGCTGGAAGATTGACCAATGTTCTCAGTGATGTCAATGTAACCAACGGAAATGCCATTACCGGTTACCACTATAATGGAATGAGGGTGAAGGACACATTCAGCAGCAAGGCCAACAGAGTCTACAATGTCACCTTAGTCAAGGATGAGGTCGTCAGCAAGGAATCCTTTGAAGAAAGAGGAACAATGCTAGATGCTTCCCAGATTGAAAGCAAGAAAGCAGCCATCAATCCTCTCACTCTACCAACAGTGGAGCCCCTCTCAACAAGTGGCAAAAAAGACAGTGACTTTTCTAAGGTGGCCCATTATCAAGCTAAGCGAGCTTTGGCTTATAAGAACATTGAAAAATTGTTACCTTTCTACAATAAGGCAACCATCGTCAAATATGGAAATCTAGTAAAAGAAAGCAGTAGCTTATATCAAAAAGAACTCTTGTCAGCAGTTATGATGAAGGATAACCAAGTCATCACAGACATTGTTTCAAACAAACAGACTGCAAACAAACTCTTGCTTCACTACAAGGACCATTCATCTGAGAAAATCGATCTCAAGTACCAGGCTGATTTTGCCAAATTAGCAGAATATAGTCTAGGCAATACGGGTCTTCTCTATACGCCAAACCAATTCTTGTATGACCAAAGCTCTATCATCAAGCAAGTCTTACCTGACTTACAAAATGTTGATTACCACTCAGAAGGAATTAGAAAGACACTTGGTATTTCTCCAAACGTCAAGCAGACTGAGCTCTATCTAGAAGACCAGTTCGCCAAAACAAAACAACATCTGGAAGACAGTTTGAAGAAACTCTTGTCAGCAGATGCCGGACTGGCTGGTGACAACCCAGTTACCATAGGCTATCTTGTAGATAAAATCAAGCGCAACAAAGAAGCCTTGCTACTTGGTTTGACATATCTGGAGCGTTGGTACAACTTCAGCTATGGTCAGGTGAATATTAAAGACTTGGTCTTGTACCACCTGGACTTCTTTGGTAAGGGAAATGCTTCACCACTAGATACTCTGATCGAGTTGGGTAAATCTGGCTTTAACAACCTTCTAGCTAAGAACAACGTTGATACTTATTCTATTAGTCTAGCTAGCCATCATGGAACGACAGATTTATTTAGCACTCTAGAACATTACCGAAAAGTCTTTTTACCAAATACAAGTAACAATGACTGGTTTAAATCAGAGACTAAGGCTTACATTGTCGAAGAAAAATCCACTATCGAAGAGGTGAAAGCGAAGCAAGGACTTGCTGGCACCAAGTATTCTATCGGTGTTTATGATCGCATCACGAGTGCCACATGGAAATACCGCAATATGGTTTTGCCTCTCCTAACCTTGCCAGAGAAATCAGTATTTGTCATCTCGACCATGTCTAGTCTAGGATTTGGAGCCTATGATCGCTACCGAAATAGTGACCATAAAGCGGGCAAGGCTCTCAATGACTTTGTTGAAGAAAATGCGCGTGAAACAGCCAAACGCCAGCGAGATCACTACGATTATTGGTATCGCATTTTAGATGAACAATCACGTGAAAAATTCTATCGTACGATTCTCCTTTATGATGCCTATAAGTTTGGGGATGACACAACATCTGGAAAAGCTACAGTGGAGGCTAAGTTTGATAGTTCCAATCCTGCCATGAAGAACTTCTTTGGACCAGTTGGCAATAAGGTAGTACACAACCAGCATGGAGCTTACGCTACAGGGGATGGCGTCTACTATATGTCTTACCGTATGCTGGACAAGGATGGAGCCATTACATATACCCATGAGATGACCCATGATTCGGATCAGGATATTTACCTTGGCGGCTATGGTCGAAGAAGTGGCTTGGGACCAGAGTTCTTTGCAAAAGGCTTATTGCAAGCCCCTGACCAACCAAGTGACGCAACCATTACCATTAACTCCATCTTGAAACACTCAAAATCAGATAGTACAGAGGACTCCCGTCTGCAAGTCTTGGATCCGACAGAGAGATTCCAAAACGCTACAGATCTTCAGAACTATGTTCACAATATGTTTGACCTTATCTACATGCTGGAATATCTCGAAGGGCAATCAATCGTTAACAAACTAAATGTTTACCAGAAAATGGCGGCTCTCAGAAAGATTGAGAACAAGTATGTGAAAGATCCAGCAGATGGAAATGAGGTTTACGCCACTAACGTAGTCAAAGAATTGACAGAAGCAGAGGCTCGAAACCTGAATAGTTTTGATAGTTTGATTGACCACAACATCTTATCAGCTCGTGAGTACCAATCTGGCGACTATGAACGAAATGGCTACTATACCATTAAACTCTTTGCCCCAATCTTTTCAGCTCTCAGCAGTGAGAAAGGCACGCCAGGGGACCTTATGGGACGTCGGATCGCTTACGAACTTTTGGCTGCCAAAGGCTTTAAGGATGGAATGGTACCTTATATCTCCAACCAATACGAAGAAATTGCCAAACAAAAAGGTAAAACTATCAATCTCTATGGTAAAGAACGAGGATTGGTGACCGATAAACTTGTATTGGACAAGGTATTTGAAGGCAAGTATGCATCTTGGGCAGATTTCAAGAAAGCCATGTATAAAGAACGTGTGGATCAGTTTAAAAACTTGAAACAAGTGACCTTTAAAGATCCGACAAAACCATGGCCAAGCTATGGGACCAAGACCATCAATCAAGTGAGTGAATTGCAAGCCCTCATGGATCAAGCTGTTCTCAAGGATGCTGTAAGTCCTCGTTGGAGCAACTATAATCCAGAGTATGATAGTGCCGTTCATAAGTTGAAGAGAGCAATCTTTAAAGCTTATCTTGACCAAACAAACGACTTCAGAACCTCTATTTTTAAGAAATAAGGGTTGGAAAATGAAAAGGGAGGATCGACAGATCTTCTCTTTTTATGTTCGGATGTCTGAAAGCAGGTAGGCGATTTGTTTGTGACGGAGAAGGTCTTTTGTTTCTGGAGCAAATATGGTAGAATGATAGCTACGAGAGAAGGAGGTTTTTATGGAGAGAGATAGATTGGTTCGACTCAATTGGAGACTGGGCATGGTGGCAGGCATAACCTTGCTTTTGGGACCTGTCCTACGATTTTTGCTATCCTATACTGGTGCCATCATCTATAAAGATCCTTCAAAGGTGCTGGTCGTCACGGTAACCTTTTCCTTGCTCCTGACATTTTTTAAGATTTTGATGATTGCATTAGGGACCTTTATGTTAATCTATTTCGAAGAAGATCAACAACTTCGAAAGCTACCTTCTATTTTATTTATCATTGGTGGCGTGCTGGGCTTTCTTTCAGCGACCGAGTGGATAGGAGGATTTCTAATCATTAAAGGCGCTGTTTCTTTTTCTAAATTTTTGAAAGAAGTCCGTGGCCTTGTCTGATAGTCTAGTGAAACAATCCGTTTGAGGGTTGTTTTTTTATTTAAAGAATTATCTGGCAAAAGAATATGTTAGCAAAATGCTTTTTTATAAGAAAACATGATGTAATACAACTTGAAAAAATAAAAAGAGAATATTATGAAACAATCTTTCATTACATCGTATTTAACATTCTATTTAAAAGCTTCCATTACTTTAGAGGGAGTCTTTATAAAAACTTCTAACCCTACTATTTTAAAAGTTATTCCACTGGGTTCTCAAAATAAAACAATTCCTGTTGATCATGTTGCAAGTGTAGATAGTTCATTTCGTCTTGATTTCAAAACATTTGCTTGGGTATAATTTTCGCTCTTATTGGCCTTTCAATGATGCAAAATTCATTTATTGGGGGATTGATATTAGCGGCTTATGGTGTATTAACAGTGCTAAGTGCTTTTCAAACTCTACTAGTTTTGCATCTTGCTTCTGGTGGAACACATGTTGTCAGTGTGGTAGTATTTGAAAAAGCTAATCTTGAAAATTGCAAAGAAACAATTGAAGGTCTAATTCATAATCGTTACAATGATACTAATGTAACTAAGAATACTGATCGTTTAATTGATGCTTTAAATAACAAATAATTGCAATCGTTTCTTGATTGAATATCGCGAATTAATAATATCTAGATGAGAGGACACCGTTCTCTCTTTTTAGTTGATTTTAACTAGCTTTTTTGTGAAAAATTGTGTAAAATAGAATAGATAAACGAGGGAAACCTCGAAAAATAAAAGGAGAATCCATCTAATGGTAAAATTGGTTTTTGCTCGCCACGGTGAGTCTGAATGGAACAAAGCTAACCTTTTCACTGGTTGGGCTGATGTTGATTTGTCTGAAAAAGGTACACAACAAGCGATTGACGCTGGTAAATTGATCAAAGAAGCTGGTATCGAATTTGACCAAGCTTACACTTCAGTATTGAAACGTGCAATCAAAACAACAAACTTGGCTCTTGAAGCTTCTGACCAATTGTGGGTTCCAGTTGAAAAATCATGGCGTTTGAACGAACGTCACTACGGTGGTTTGACTGGTAAAAACAAAGCTGAAGCTGCGGAACAATTTGGTGATGAGCAAGTTCACATCTGGCGTCGTTCATACGATGTATTGCCTCCAAACATGGATCGTGATGATGAGCATTCAGCACACACTGACCGTCGTTACGCTTCACTTGACGACTCAGTTATCCCAGATGCTGAAAACTTGAAAGTGACTTTGGAACGTGCCCTTCCATTCTGGGAAGACAAAATCGCTCCAGCACTTAAAGATGGTAAAAACGTATTCGTAGGAGCTCACGGTAACTCAATCCGTGCCCTTGTAAAACACATCAAACGCTTGTCAGACGACGAAATCATGGACGTGGAAATCCCTAACTTCCCACCATTGGTATTCGAATTCGACGAAAAATTGAATGTAGTTTCTGAATACTACCTTGGAAAATAATCTATAAACAGAAAGCCTAGGAATTCCTAGGCTTTTTTGTATCTAAGTTTAAAAAAAGGCAATTTAGCTAATTGAAAAAGTATAAAATGAGAGGATATAGCTTATGAAATAGTAAGTTGTATGAATTAATCTTCTTTTGATTCGTAGCTCCAGTGTTCGTAGTTATAGGTTGATAAGATTATATCCGTGATTTCTTCCGGTTCTTCTTGAGCTCCCCCAGCAATCCAAAGAGAAATAATTCCTTCAATACTTGATAAGAAGATTTCCAAAGCGTATTTGTGAGGAATTTGGAAGTTTTCAGATAAGAAATGACGAGTCTTTTCTTTTTGATTTTCAGTTAGAATAATGCTACTTAGAAATTCACGAATTGCACCACGAAAGTCTATGTAATGACTTTGGGACAAGGCGTTAATAAGGCGTTCGTTCGAACGTAATATATAGAAGTTGGCTAACATAAACTTTCTAGGCGATTCTCTTTCTTTTTCTAAAAAAATGTAGAGCTGGGAAATAATTTCACTTTTAAAACTGTCAATCATTTGATATTTGTCTTCATAGTGTAGATAGAAAGTTCCCCTATTAATCCCTGCGCGTTTACAGAGTTTACTAATTGATATATTTTCAAATTTCTCCTCTGATAGCAACTGAATCAAAGCTTCCTTGATGTCTTCCTTAGTAGTAGTTTTTCGTTTCTGAACCATTTCTCTTCCTTTTTCTTAAATCAACACTTTGTTGATTTTTGATTATTGCTTTTTGACTTAGCCCATTATATAATATTTGTGATTTAGAATCAACACCTTGTTGATTTAAGGAAACGAGCTTTGAAAAGGAGATAAACGATATGGCTTATATTGAAATGAAACACAGCTACAAGCGTTATCAGGTTGGGGATACGGAGATTGTGGCTAATCATGATGTGAATTTTGAAATTGAAAAGGGGGAGCTGGTTATTATCCTTGGTGCTTCAGGTGCTGGAAAATCAACCGTTCTCAATCTCCTAGGAGGTATGGATACCAATGATGAGGGGGAGATTTGGATCGATGGTGCCAATATTGCCAACTATAGTTCGCACCAGAGAACAAACTATCGTCGTGAAGATGTAGGTTTTGTTTTTCAGTTTTATAATCTAGTTTCCAATCTGACAGCCAAGGAAAATGTGGAACTGGCTTCAGAAATCGTGACAGATGCCTTAGAACCTGAGCAGGTCTTGACAGATGTAGGTTTGGCTCATCGCCTCAATAATTTTCCAGCCCAGCTTTCTGGAGGGGAGCAACAGCGAGTCTCCATTGCACGCGCTGTAGCCAAAAATCCTAAAATTCTCCTCTGTGATGAACCGACTGGTGCCTTGGATTACCAGACGGGGAAGCAAGTCTTGAAGATTCTCCAAGACATGTCTCGTCGAAAAGGAGCGACGGTGATTATCGTGACCCACAATGGTGCGCTAGCTCCTATTGCAGATCGCGTGATTCATATGCGCGATGCTACAGTTAAGAGCATGACGATCAATGAGCATCCGCAGGATATCGATACATTGGAGTATTAGCATGAAAAAAACATATCGAAAAGACCTATTTCAGTCAGTGACGACTTCAAAGGGACGCTTTGTTTCTATCTTGACCTTGATGATGCTGGGTTCTTTAGCCCTAGTAGGTCTTAAAGTAGCCAGTCCAAACATGGAACGCACGGCAGGGGATTATCTCCGTAAAGCCAATACCCTGGATCTGGCCGTAATAGCTGATTATGGCTTGGACAAAGAAGACCAAGACGAACTAAAGACCCTTCAAGGAGCAAGTGTTGAGTTTGGCTATATGGTAGACCTAACCGTTGAAAATGGTGAGGAAGCAGTTCGACTTTATTCCAAACCAGAGAGCATTTCAACCTTCCAAGTGACAGAAGGGCGACTGCCAGAGACAAATGAGGAAATTGCCCTAGCCGACTTCTGGAAAGACCGCTATCAGATTGGGCAGACCATTACCTTTACTAAGAAAGAAGAAAAGTCCATCGTAAAATCCCAAACTTTTACAATTACTGGATTTGTTGAGTCGGGTGAGATTCTTTCTAAAGAAGATTTAGGAAGTGCTAGTAGTGGAAATGGCAACCTGACTGGCTATGGAGTAATTTTACCCAGTCAGTTTGACTCAGATGTTTATAGTATTGCGCGTGTGCGCTATGACGATTTAAAAAATCTGGATACTTTTTCATCAGACTATAAGACCAAACGAGCCCAACATCAGGAAGAGTTGCAAGACTTACTTGCTGATAATGGTCAAAAAAGATTGGCAAGTATCAAATCAAATGGGCAAAAGAGCTTGGAAGAGGGCAAAGAACAGCTCCAAACTGCTGAAAGCAACCTTGAAAATGGCAAGAGTCAGTTAGAGCAGGCCGAAAGTCGCTTGAAAACGCAAGAAGAACAAGCGACCGCTTTACCAGAACCGCAAAAGAGTCAAATCGAGGGACAGCTGACAAAAGCTAAGGAAGAACTGGCGACAAAAAAAGAAAAACTGGCTCAGACAGAGAGTGATCTAACTAAGGAAAAAGAGAAGCTTGAACAGCGTCAGAAAGAGCTTGATGAACTGGCAGAGCCGAAATACCACGTATACAATCGCCAAACCATGCCAGGTGGTCAAGGCTACCTCATGTACAGCAATGCATCATCAAGCATTCGTTCAGTCGGAAATATCTTCCCAGTGGTGCTATATATGGTCGCTGCAATGGTGACCTTTACAACGATGACTCGCTTTGTAGATGAAGAACGCACCAATGCAGGTATTTTCAAGGCCTTGGGTTACCGCAACCGAGATATTGTTGCCAAGTTTGTCCTCTATGGTTTTCTTGCAGGAACTGTGGGAACCATTATAGGAACACTTCTTGGACATTATCTTCTTGCAGGGGTGATTTCAGATGTTATAACAGCTGGGATGGTTGTTGGAAAAAGTCACGAGTATTTCTATTGGTCTTATAGTATCCTTGCCCTAGCCTTGAGTTGGGTATCTAGTGTTTTGCCGGCTTATCTGGTGGCGCGAAGGGAGTTGCACGATGAAGCAGCCCAACTCTTACTTCCCAAACCTCCCGTTAAGGGATCAAAGATTTTGCTGGAACGACTGAGCTTTATTTGGAGTCGTTTGAGTTTTACTCATAAGGTTACGGCAAGAAATATCTTTCGTTATAAGCAACGGATGCTGATGACCATTTTTGGAGTTGTAGGTTCAGTTGCTCTCTTATTTGCTGGTCTTGGTATTCAGTCATCTGTGGGAGGAGTTTCCGAACGCCAATTTGAACAAATCCAGCAATACCAGATGATTGTAGCAGAAAAGAGCAGTGCAACGGAGCAAGAAAAAGCAGATCTGGAAAGTGCCTTGCAAGCTGAATCGATCCACGCTTATCAAAAGATTTACTCTAAATCCATTGAAAAAGATTTCAAAGGAAAAGCAGGACTTCAAACCATCACCATGATGGTTACTAGTGGAGAAGACTTCAATCCCTTTATCACATTAGAGGAAAATGGGCGAGAGTTGCAGGTCACTAATGGAGCGGTCGTGAGTCAAAAATTAGCCCAATTAGCAAGTGTTACGGTTGGAGACAAGCTGGAGCTTGACGGGAAGGAAATCAAGGTTGCGGCTATTTCTGAAAACTATGTTGGACACTTTGTTTATCTAAACCGTGCGACTTACGAACAAGTCTATGGAACCAGTCCGCAAGACAATACCTACCTAGTAAAATTAAAAGACCCAACACCTTCCAATACGGAGAAAGAAGCGGCTACTTTCATGGGAAAAGCTGCTGTTTCTGGGGTCGTCCAAAATGCAACGGCTATCCATCTCTTTGAATCTGTAGCCAATTCTCTCAATAAAACCATGGCAATCCTTGTCCTTGTTTCCGTCTTACTAGCCATTGTCATTCTTTACAATCTCACCAATATCAATGTGGAAGAACGTATCCGCGAACTTTCCACTATCAAGGTTCTCGGTTTCCACAATAAAGAAGTGACCCTCTATATCTACCGCGAGACCATAGTGCTATCCCTTGTGGGGATTGTTCTCGGTTTGGTAGCAGGCTACTATTTACATCAATTTTTGATACAAATGATTTCACCTGCCACCATACTCTTTTATCCTCAGGTCAGCTGGGAAGTCTATGCGCTTCCAATCGTCGCAGTGACGGTGATTTTGACTTTACTAGGTCTCTTTGTCAATCACCACTTGAGAAAGGTGGATATGCTTGAAGCCCTGAAATCAGTAGAGTAATTCAAGGTTTTAAACAGTAAATCAGTTGACAAAGTCTCTGCTTCTTGGTAGAATAAGAATTGTCGTAAAGACAAATAACTTCTTCTTGGTTACAGGCATGCCAACCTGTCACTCGGATGAAGCCAAATAAAAAGGAGAAACATCATGGCAATCTCAAAAGAGAAAAAAAATGAAATCATCGCACAATATGCACGTCACGAAGGTGATACAGGTTCAGTAGAGGTTCAAGTTGCTGTCCTTACTTGGGAAATCAACCACCTTAACGAACACATCAAACAACACAAAAAAGACCACGCTACTTACCGTGGATTGATGAAGAAAATCGGTCGCCGTCGTAACTTGCTTGCATACTTGCGTAAAAACGACGTTAACCGTTACCGTGAGTTAATCAACTCTCTTGGACTTCGTCGCTAATCTTGCGTCTAAAACGTTTCTATACTTCGTTGGCTTCAGCTCGATGTACCATTAGTACAATCTTCGCCTCGTCGCCTAGTCTATAAACGTTTTATCCAGCAAGACTTGAGCTCTCTGATATTCAGAGAGCTTTTTTACTTTTGTCACCCTACCTCGATATACTAAAGTATTATCTTCGGTTACGGTTTCTAGCACTGTAAGGTAAAATAAACCAAATCATCTCCCTTCGGGGAGATTTTTTATTTTCACTAGTTTTATAGTACAATCTTCGGCTTGTCGCCTAGTCTATAAACGTTTTAGCCCGAGCTCAAATCAGCTCTCTGACTTCAGATGGCTTTTTCTATATATATTTACATCCTTGTTCATCTAATAGAAATATGGTATACTTTTCATGAGAATTTTCTAAATTTTTAATTTTGTTTAAGGAGGTTTTCATGCTTTCCAAATTTTCTGGAAGCCGACGGGACCTGCAATTTGTGTTACTTTTAGGTATTTTGCTAGCTACTTTAGGGATTTCCCTCTTTCTAGCAGTTTCAATGGGATCCGTTGCGATTGCTCTAGGAGATACCTATCGGATTATTTTGAGTAGGTTGGGGTTTCCGCTTGAGATAGGAGAGGTTTCTAAGTCCACTCTTGCCATTGTATGGAATATGAGATTCCCCCGAGTATTACTCGGTCTGATAGTAGGGGCTGGTCTTTCCATGTGTGGCAGTGTGATGCAGTCCACAGTGAACAATCCCATTGCTGAGCCCTATGTCTTAGGAATCTCTGCGGGTGCGACTTTGGGTGCAACCTTGAGCATTATTCTTGGTTTAAAAGTGGTGATTAGCCTTGGAGCTTTTCTTGGAGCTATTTTGGCAACAATTGCTGTCCTCATCATTGCCTCTATGCAGGGAAGGATGACGACTTCTAGTCTGATCTTATCAGGAACGGTGGTCAATGCTCTCTTTCTGGCTTTTTCCAACTTTATCATCTCTGTTGGCGCTAATGCAGACAGTGTGATGACCATTAAGTTTTGGACCATGGGTTCGCTTGCTGGAACTACTTGGTCTGACTTAGTCCTGCCAACTATAGTAGTAGGATTGGCCCTTCTATTTTTCTCTACCCAGTATCGTGTTTTTAATGCGATGATGATGGGAGATGAGGCTGCTTTAACTTTGGGAATTCCCTTACGCTTCTATTGGTATCTTTATGTGACCATGGTGGCTGTGCTGACAGCAGTCTTAGTGGCAACCTGTGGGATTATTGGATTTGTTGGTCTCATTACTCCTCACTTAGCTCGAGGGTTAGTAGGAACGAATTACAGGAGACTTTTTCCCGTTGCGACCTTACTGGGTGCCCTCTTTGTCGTCTGGGCAGATGTACTTTCTCGTGTCATTATTCCAAATGCTGAGCTTCCAATTGGTATTTTCACAGCCTTAGTAGGTGCTCCCTTCTTTATCTACATTGTTGGAGGTAGGCGAAGGGAGGTGAGGGCCTGATATGGACTTGATTTGTCAGGATGTCCACTTTGGACTAGGAGAGAAAAAAATCCTCAAAGGAGTTTCTCTTAAGGTTGAGGGGTATCAATTTCACACGATACTAGGGCCAAATGGAAGTGGAAAAACCAGCCTGCTTAAACTCCTCTATCGTCAGGAAAAGGCGGACAAAGGCTTGATAAGCCTAGATGGAAAGCCGCTGGAGCATTGGTCACTCAAAGAAACAGCTAAGCAAATGGCGGTCGTCACCCAGTTCAATCAATTGCAGTTTGATTGTACAGTTGAGGAAATCGTCTTGCTGGGAAGAACGCCTCACCTCTCTTTTTTACAGAAAGAAAAGGAAAGGGATTATGCCCTCGTTCAAGATGCTCTCGTCAAGGTGGATATGCTTGAGAAGAAAACTCGTCTCTATTCGTCTCTTTCAGGTGGGGAGAAACAGCGAGTCTTATTAGCACGCGCCTTGGCGCAAGAACCGACTCTCTTGCTCCTGGACGAACCAACCAATCATCTAGATATCAAGTATCAGCTAGACTTGTTGGCCATTGTCAAGGATCTCAAGATCAATGTTCTAGCTGTCCTGCATGATATTCAACTTGCTTGTCGCTATTCGGATTATCTCTATCTGATGAAGGAGGGGGAAATCCTTTACCAAGGTACTCCAAAGGAGACCATCACCCCTGAGTCATTGCAAACTGTATATGGAGTTCAAAGTCAGGTTACTTGGACCGAGGATCAGCAAGCTATGATTCACTATTTATAAAAATGAAAAGGAAAACAAGATGAAAAAAACACTAAGCATTTTACTCGTAACAGTAGCTACCCTAACCATGGCAGCTTGTGGTAACACTACTACAGAAAAAGCTACCACACAGTCTAGCACAGAAACAAGTCAAAAGGCTAGCACAGAGACGACTTATCCACTCACGGTCAAGACATATGATGCTAAGGGAAATGAAGTCGAACAAGTCTTTGACAAGGCACCTGAAAAAGTTATCACCAATAATCTTTCAACTACTGAAATTTTATTGGAGCTAGGCTTGAAGGATAAAATTGCTGGCATGCTCAACCCTGACAATGCTGTGACGGACAAATACAAGGACGCGATCGCGACGATTCCTCAAATTGGGGATAAAAAAACAGTCTCTCAAGAGACAGTCCTTTCTTATGAGCCAGATGCGGTGATGGGTCGAAACATGATGTTTTCTGAAAAATCCTTGGGAACAGTTAGCACTTGGAATGAAAACAAAATCCCAGTCTATACGCAAAAAGCTTCTCTCTCAACGATTCAGCAAGATTTGGGAAATATTGTAGAAGACGTTAAAAATCTTGGAATGATTTTCAATGTTCAGGACAAGGCTAATGAATACGCAACCCAATTACAAGCTAAAATTGACGCTGTTAAGAAAGCAAACCCAGCAAGCCAAGGTGAAAAGAAAAAGGCTTTGATTATGGTTGCTTATAACGACGAAACCTTCGGCGCTTACAAGTCTGCTTTGCAAGAGAGCTTGTTGAACCAACTTGGTTATACCAACGTTGCAACAGGAACATCAGGCTTGACCTTGGAAAATCTTGTGTCAATGGATCCGGAGTTGATTATCTATGTAACCAGCGATCGCAATAAAAAATTGGATGCCAACGCAGTAGAGTTGATGAAGGCAAATGAAGTTTTGGAAAACGTTCCTGCAATTAAGAATCAAAAAATCATGACCATTTCTTACGATGAGTTGATGGACTATGGTCCAGCAGTGATTGATTCCCTTGAGAAAATCAATGACTTTATCAATAAATAATGAGTTTGATTGGGAAGGGATCCAAGTCAAGGTCAGTCTTCCTTCGACCTATGACCCCAATCAAACCTATCCAGCTATTCTCTTGAATGATGGAAACTTGGATTTTCTATCTTCCCTTTCTGAATCTGTGATTTTAGTGGGCTTGACCTCTAAAAATCGCCTAGACGATTACACTCCATGGAAGGCAGCTGCTCTGAGAGATGGGGCTCCAGATTTTGGCGGTCAGGCAAATACCTATCATAGTCATTTATTTGGAGGTCTTTTAGACAAGTTGCAGTCACTTTATCGTCTGGACAAAAATCGCCTTGCTTATGGAGGATACTCACTAGGTGGTTTGGTGGCAGTATACAGTCTTTTCAGCTTTGACAAGGTCTCCTGTGTCTTCTCTATCTGTGGTTCCTTTTGGTATCCTGATTTTACGACTTATTGCAAGGATGAAAGGGTGAAAAATTTGGACTGTTTGCTGTATTTACAGAATGGTCAAACAGAAGGAGCCCATCATACCAATCGCTTGGCTCAAGCTCCAGCCTATGCTGAGCAGATCCATACCAGCCTTCAGCAACGCTATCCAACTGGTCAATTTGTCTTTGATCCTTATGGGCATCATGAGCAAGTTGCTGAGCGATTTCTAGCCTTTTCCAACTGGTTGTCCCAAAAATGGAAAATCGAATAAAAGAATTATCCCTTGGCAAAAGCCAAGGGATAATTGTATTTTTTAACCAAGAGCCTCTCTCTTCTTATCTGGATTCCAGATGAAGCTTGCAATAAAGGTAAAGATAATCGTTAGGATACCAACAACCACAGCAAGTATGAGGGCTGGGATTCGGACAAACCACCAGAGTGGATTTGGTTTTTTATCATTGTGCCATTGCTTGGTTTCTTCGTCCAAACGTTGGAATTCTGCTTGGATACGGTCTGCAACCATTTCAATCCCTTCATCATTCATTTTCTTGATGTCTGAGATATCGATAGGATTTCCAAAGTTCATATCCACACGTTCACGGCTTATCAAGCCTTTCAAGGTCATAGGACCTGTGTAGGTAACCGGCATGATACGAACCTTAGCCATTTTAGCAATCAAGGCTACTCCACCCTTGACATCATTTGAGTGACGGCTCCCACTTGGAAACATGATGAGAGAGCGGTCGCTTTTTTTGAGGACGTTAATAGGGTACTTGATGGCAGAGGCGTTAGGTTTTTCCCGGTCAATAGGAAAGGCGCCACACATACGGATCCACCAGCCAAAGATGCGGTTGTTAAACAGCTCTTTTTTGGCCATAAAGATGAACTGTTTTGGCTTGGTCGCAAAGGCCATATAAACAGGATCCCACCAAGTACGGTGAGGTGCGACGAGGATATAGTTTTCGTCTCGGCTAGGGATTTTATCAGTATTGTGATAGTGGGCATTGCCATTGATGGACCACAAGATCAGCATGACTAGTCCACGTAAATAAGTATAAAACATGAGATCTCCTTCGATTGTATTGCTTTTATTATTATACCTTATCAAAAGACTACTGGCAAACTTTTTCAGTTATCAGCCAACAGTTTTAGATGGGATTAGAATTCTTTTTAAAAAAATGATATGATAGAATTTATGGATAAAAATAAGATTATGGGATTAACCCAAAGAGAAGTCAAGGAAAGACAGGCTCAAGGTTTGGTCAATGACTTTACCGCTTCAGCCAGTACCAGTACTTGGCAAATCATCAAACGAAATGTTTTTACACTTTTTAACGCATTAAACTTTGTTATTGCCCTAGCGCTGGTCTTTGTGCAGGCTTGGAGCAATCTGGTTTTCTTTGCCGTTATTTGCTTTAACGCTTTTTCTGGGATTGTGACTGAGCTACGGGCCAAACACATGGTGGACAAGCTCAATCTCATGACCAAGGAAAAGGTCAAAACCATCCGTGATGGTCAAGAAGTCGCTCTCGATCCAGAAGAGTTGGTTCTAGGAGATGTCATTCGTTTGTCTGCTGGAGAGCAAATCCCCAGTGATGCACTGGTTCTGGAAGGATTTGCGGAAGTCAATGAAGCCATGTTGACGGGTGAGAGTGATTTGGTGCAAAAAGAAGTGGATGCCTTGCTTTTATCAGGGAGTTTCCTAGCCAGTGGCGCAGTTTTGGCTCAAGTTCACCATGTCGGGGCAGAAAACTATGCTTCCAAACTCATGCTGGAAGCTAAGACAGTGAAACCAATTAACTCCCGTATCATGAAATCGCTAGACAAGCTAGCTGGTTTTACTGGAAAGATTATCATTCCCTTTGGTCTAGCTCTCTTGTTAGAAGCCTTGATGTTAAAAGGTTTGCCTCTTAAGTCTTCTGTAGTGAATACTTCAACAGCACTTTTGGGTATGTTGCCCAAGGGAATCGCCCTCTTGACCATCACTTCGCTCTTGACTGCGGTGATCAAGCTGGGCTTGAAAAAGGTCTTGGTGCAGGAGATGTACTCTGTCGAGACCTTGGCTCGCGTGGATATGCTCTGTCTGGACAAGACGGGCACCATCACCCAAGGAAAGATGCAGGTGGAGGCGATTCTTCCTCTGACGGAAACGTATGGTGATGAAGCTATTGCCAGCATTTTGACTAGCTATATCGCTCATAGTGAGGATAAAAATCCAACAGCCCAAGCCATTCGCCAGCGTTTCCAAGGTCAGGTTTCCTATCCTATGCTTTCGAATCTTCCTTTCTCAAGCGACCGTAAGTGGGGAGCTATGGAGTTAGAAGGTCTGGGGACGGTTTTTTTAGGGGCACCTGAGATGTTGTTGGACTCTGAAGTCCCTGAAGCCAGAGAGGCCCTAGAGAGAGGGTCACGTGTCTTGGTCTTAGCCCTCAGTCAGGAAAAACTAGACTATCACAAACCACAGAAACCATCTGATATTCAGGCCCTGGCCTTGCTGGAGATCTTGGACCCCATTCGAGAAGGAGCCGCTGAGACGCTGGACTACCTCCGTTCTCAGGAAGTGGGACTCAAAATTATCTCTGGCGACAATCCCGTTACAGTATCCAGCATTGCCCAGAAGGCTGGCTTTGTAGACTATCACAGCTATGTAGATTGCTCAAAAATCACAGATGAGGAATTGGTTGCCATGGCTGAAGAGACAGCTATTTTCGGACGTGTTTCTCCTCATCAAAAGAAACTCATCATCCAAACTCTGAAAAAAGCAGGGCATACAACGGCAATGACAGGGGATGGTGTCAATGATATCCTAGCTCTCCGCGAAGCAGATTGTTCTATCGTTATGGCTGAAGGAGATCCGGCGACTCGTCAGATTGCCAATCTAGTTCTCTTGAACTCAGACTTTAATGATGTTCCTGAGATTCTCTTTGAAGGTCGTCGTGTAGTCAATAATATTGCCCATATCGCACCGATTTTCTTGATTAAGACCATCTATTCCTTCTTGCTTGCAGTCATCTGTATTGCCAGTGTTTTATTAGGACGGTCTGAGTGGATTTTGATTTTCCCTTTTATTCCGATCCAGATTACCATGATCGACCAATTTGTCGAAGGGTTCCCACCATTCGTTCTGACTTTTGAGCGAAATATCAAGCCTGTTGAACCAAACTTCCTCAGAAGATCCATGCTTCGCGCCCTACCAAGCGCACTCATGGTCGTGTTCAGCGTTCTCTTTGTGAAACTATTTGGAGCGAGTCAAGGTTGGTCTGAGTTAGAAATCTCAACCCTACTCTATTATCTCCTTGGTTCTATCGGTTTCTTATCCGTATTTAGAGCCTGCATACCATTCACCCTCTGGCGTGTCCTCTTGATTGTCTGGTCAGTAGGAGGCTTCCTAGCCACAGCTCTTTTCCCAATGATTCAAAAGTTGCTTGAAATTTCAACCTTGACAGGACAAACGTTGCCTGTTTATCTTGTCATGATGGCTGTCTTTACTGTGATTTTCATTCTAACCAGTCGCTACCAAGTTAGAAAATAAAGAAAGACCGCAATCTGTGGATTGCGGTCTTTTTAGGTGCAAGATTGCTAGCTGAAATATGGTATAATAAGAGGTAATAGAGTTTTGGAAAGTGAGAGAAGATGATTTCAAAGAGATTAGAATTGGTGGCGTCCTTTGTACCGCAGGGAGCTATTTTACTAGATGTGGGAAGTGACCATGCTTATCTGCCCATCGAGTTAGTTGAGAGAGGCCAAATCAAAAGCGCCATTGCAGGGGAAGTGGTGGAAGGACCCTACCAGTCTGCGGTGAAAAATGTTGAGGCTCACGGCTTAAAGGAGAAAATCCAAGTCCGTTTAGCCAATGGCTTAGCGGCATTTGAAGAGGCTGACCAAGTCTCGGTTATCACCATTGCTGGTATGGGTGGCCGTTTGATTGCGACCATATTGGAAGAAGGATTGGATAAGCTTGCGAGTGTAGAACGTTTAATCCTCCAACCCAATAATCGTGAAGACGACTTGCGCATCTGGTTACAAGAGCACGTATTTCAGATTGTAGCAGAAAGCATCCTAGAAGAGGCTGGCAAGTTTTATGAAATTCTAGTGGTGGAAGCGGGACAAATGAAGCTATCAGCCAGTGATGTTCGCTTTGGTCCCTTCTTGTCCAAAGAAGTCAGTCCAGTCTTTGTCCAAAAATGGCAAAAAGAAGCAGCTAAGCTAGAGTTTGCTCTTGACCAAATCCCAGAGAAAAATCGAGAAGAACGTCAAGTTCTAGCTCATAAGATTCAAGCCATCAAGGAGGTGCTCCATGCTAGCAAGTGAAGTGATTAACGCGTATGAAGGCTTTTGCCCTCAGGAATTTTCAATGGAGGGTGATAGTCGTGGCCTGCAAATCGGCACTTTGGACAAGGAGATCCAAAGGGTTATGGTTGCTCTCGACATTCGTGAAGAGACGGTGGCTGAAGCCATTGAAAAGGGTGTGGATTTGATTATCGTCAAGCACGCGCCAATCTTTCGTCCGATTAAGGATTTGGTAGCCAGCCGTCCACAAAATCAGATTTACATCGACCTTATCAAGCATGACATCGCAGTTTATGTCAGCCATACCAATATTGACATTGTTGAAAATGGTCTCAATGACTGGTTCTGCCAGATGCTAGGTATTGAGGAAACGACCTATCTGCAGGAGACAGGTCCAGGACGTGGGATTGGTCGTATTGGGAATATTCAGCCTCAGACATTTGGGGAATTGGCCAAGCATGTTAAGCAAGTCTTTGGTCTAGATAGTCTTCGATTGGTGCATTATCAAGAGAATGATTTGCAGAAGTCTATTTCAAGAGTGGCTATCTGTGGCGGTAGTGGTCAATCTTTCTATAAGGATGCTTTAGCTAAGGGAGCAGATGTTTATATCACTGGGGATATCTATTACCATACTGCCCAAGACATGCTGTCTGATGGTTTGTTGGCGCTGGACCCGGGCCACTATATCGAAATCCTTTTTGTCGAAAAAATCGCTGCACACCTTACTCAATGGAAGGCAGAGAAGGGCTGGTCTATTGATATTTTGCCTAGTCAAGCATCAACCAATCCTTTCCACCATATCTAGTTAGAAAGTGAAGACAATGAAAAAAGTTGCCATTATCGGAGCAGGGATTGTGGGGGCGACAGCTGCCTACTACCTCGCGAAAGAAAGCGACCTAGAGGTGACCATTTTTGACCATGGACAGGGGCAAGCAACCAAGGCTGCAGCGGGAATTATCAGTCCTTGGTTTTCCAAACGTCGCAATAAAGCCTGGTATAAGATGGCGCGCTTGGGGGCTGACTTTTATGTGGATTTGTTGGCTGATATAGAAAAGTCTGGTCAGGAAATCGACTTTTACCAACGCTCAGGCGTCTTTCTCCTGAAAAAGGATGAATCCAAGTTAGAAGAACTCTATGAACTAGCACTCCAGCGTAGGGAAGAATCTCCCTTGATAGGTCAATTAGCCATTTTAGACCAAGCATCTGCAAATGAATTATTCCCTGGTTTGCAGGGATTTGACAGCCTGCTCTATGCTTCTGGTGGGGCACGGGTGGATGGCCAACTCTTAGTGACTCGTTTGCTAGAAGCCAGTCAAGTCAAGCTGGTCAAAGAAAAAGTGAGTCTGACACCTTTAGCAACTGGCTATCAGATTGGCGAAGAGGTGTTTGATCAGCTTATTCTAGCGACGGGAGCTTGGTTGGGGGACATTTTGGAACCTTTAGGATATGAGGTAGATGTTCGTCCCCAAAAGGGGCAACTCCGAGATTATCAGCTTGCCCAAGACATGGAATCATACCCTGTTGTCATGCCAGAAGGGGAGTGGGATTTGATCCCTTTTGCAGGTGAGAAATTGTCCTTGGGTGCTACCCATGAAAATGATATGGGATATGACTTGACGGTAGATGAAACCTTGCTCCAACAAATGGAGGAGGCAGCCTTACCCCACTATCCAGCCTTGGAAGAAGCGAAATCATCAGGTGAGCGTGTGGGAATCCGTGCCTACACCAGTGATTTCTCCCCATTTTTTGGACAAGTGCCAGGATTGGCAGGTGTCTATGCGGCTAGTGGTCTAGGTTCATCAGGTCTCACAACGGGTCCTATCATCGGTTACCACTTAGCTCAACTGGTCCAAGACAAGGAGTTGACCTTGGACCCTGAAAATTATCCCATTGCAAACTATGTCAAACGAGTAAAAAGCGAATAATACTCAATGAAAATCAAAGAACAAACTAGGAAGCTAGCCGAAGGCTGTACTTGAGTACGGTAAGGCGACGCTGACGTGGTTTGAATTTGATTTTCGAAGAGTATAAGCATTTTACTGAAATTTTAGCAGGCAGTTTAGGATGTCAAATGACATTCCCTATCAAAAATGATAAAATAAGAAAAAATAATCCGAGAATCGAGGAAAAAAGATGCAAGAAAAGATTTTGGTAACTGGTGGTGCTGGATTTATCGGAACCCACACTGTTATTGAGTTGATCCAAGCAGGTCATCAAGTCGTTGTGGTGGATAATCTTGTCAATAGCAACCGTAAAAGTTTAGAAGTTGTTGAAAGAATCACAGGAGTTGAGATTCCTTTTTATGAGGCAGATATCCGTGATACTGATACTCTCAGAGATATTTTCAAGCAGGAAGAACCGACTGGTGTGATTCACTTTGCGGGTTTGAAGGCTGTTGGCGAATCAACCCGTATTCCTCTTGCCTACTATGACAACAATATCGCAGGAACTGTTAGCCTTTTGAAAGCTATGGAAGAAAATAACTGTAAGAACATCATCTTCAGTTCTTCGGCGACAGTTTACGGAGATCCTCACACTGTTCCAATCTTAGAAGATTTCCCACTTTCAGTGACCAATCCGTATGGCCGTACTAAGCTCATGCTAGAGGAGATTTTGACCGATATCTACAAGGCAGACTCAGAATGGAATGTGGTCTTGCTTCGTTACTTTAATCCAATCGGAGCGCATGAAAGTGGAGACTTGGGAGAAAATCCTAATGGAATTCCAAACAATCTCTTGCCTTATGTTTCACAAGTAGCAGTGGGCAAACTAGAACAAGTGCAAGTTTTTGGAGATGATTACGATACAGAAGATGGAACTGGGGTTCGTGACTATATCCATGTCGTAGACCTAGCCAAAGGTCACGTTGCAGCTTTGAAAAAACTCCAAAAAGGTTCAGGTCTTAACATTTATAACCTTGGAACTGGTAAAGGTTACTCCGTTCTTGAAATTATCCAAAATATGGAAAAAGCAGTGGGACGTCCTATTCCTTACCGCATCGTAGAACGCCGCCCAGGTGATATAGCTGCCTGCTACTCAGACCCAGCAAAAGCCAAAGCAGAGCTCGGATGGGAAGCAGAACTCGACATCACCCAAATGTGTGAAGACGCATGGCGTTGGCAAAGCAAGCATCCAAATGGATTTGAAGACTAAGATGATGATTTCAATCATTGTCCCATGTCTAAACGAAGAGGAAGTACTTCCTCTTTTTTATCAGTCTGTGGAAGCTCTGCTTCCTGACTTGGGAGCAGAAGTCGAATATGTCTTTGTAGACGACGGCTCAAACGATGGGACCTTAGAGCTTTTGAAGGCCTATCGGGAGCAAAATCCTGCGGTCCGTTATGTCTCATTCTCACGAAATTTTGGGAAAGAGGCAGCCTTATACGCAGGCTTGCAGCATGCAACTGGAGACCTGGTGGTCGTGATGGATGCAGACCTTCAGGATCCTCCTAGTATGCTACTTGAGATGAAAGCCTTACTAGACCAAAATGCAGACATAGACTGTGTTGGGACACGGAGAACTAGTCGGGAGGGAGAACCCTTTTTCCGTAGTTTCTGTGCGGACCTCTTTTACCGCCTCATGAAAAAAATTAGCCCAGTGGCTCTACCCTCAGGTGTCCGTGATTTTCGCATGATGAGAAGGTCTGTGGTAGATGCTATTTTGACCCTGACCGAGTCCAATCGTTTTTCTAAGGGACTCTTTGCCTGGGTGGGTTTTAAAACGCACTATCTTGATTATCCAAACGTTGAACGACAGGCTGGCAAGACCAGTTGGAGTTTTAGACAACTCTTTTTCTACTCGATTGAAGGGATTCTTAACTTTTCAGATTTCCCCTTGAGTATAGCCTTTGTAGCGGGACTTCTATCTTGTTTTCTTTCGTTTGTGATGACATTTTTTGTAGTGTTTCGGACTCTTATCTTGGGAAATCCGACATCTGGTTGGACGTCTTTGATGGCTGTCATTCTCTTTCTTGGAGGGATTCAACTCCTGACGATTGGGATTCTCGGCAAGTATATCAGTAAGATTTATCTAGAGACCAAAAAAAGACCACTCTATCTCGTCAAAGAAAAAAGTGATCTTTCTATTATTGAAGGAAAAAATAACCAAAAAAGACTATAATTTTACCTAGAAATATGCTAAACTAGTAGGTGTGGGAAAAATGAGAAAAAATCAATTATATTTATTCCCTGCTTCCTACGATGGATCTTTTAGAAGTGCACGTGTAGGACAATTTTTGATGGCCTCCAGAACATCGCTGGTCTCAGCGATTTCTCTTTGCAATTCAACTGGATCATCGTAAAATCGAACGATTCCATTATCATGGTAATCAAAGAGTTCAGAATAGGTTTGGCAAAGCCCGCAGGCGATGCACCGTTCGGGTATAAGTGTGACTTTCATATTTATATTGTAATAAGAAAATGTAAAAAAAACAAGGAGTAAGGTATGGAAAAAGAACCGTGGCAAGAAGATATTTACGAAAACAATGAGGAAGAAACAAGATCAGAGCGTCGACACCGGAAACAAAAAGGGAAAGGCGTTGTTGCGAATCGTGTCTTGACGGTTCTAGCTAGCCTCTTCTTTGTAATTGTTGTAGCAATGGTAGTTGTATTGATTTACCTATCAACCGGAGGAAGCAATCGTACTTCATCTTTGAAGGACTTCTATGATGCATCGTCTCCTTCTACAAGTGCAAGTTCTAAAGTGGAAGCATCATCATCTTCAAGTAGCAAGGTAGAGGAAACAGCTTCTTCTGAATCAACACCTTCAGAGAGCAGTTCGCAAGAACATGCAGAAGGTGAAGGAACACTTACAGTACAGCCTGGAGAGGGAGAAGCAGCTCTTGCTCAGCGTGCAGGAATTTCCATTGCCCAGCTAGAAGCCCTAAATCCTTCTCATATGTCATCTGGATCTTGGTTTGCCAACCCAGGTGATGTGATTAAGACAAGATAGGAGTCGGTCATGAAGACAATTCAAATTGCTATCGATGGTCCAGCTTCGAGTGGTAAGAGTACGGTCGCAAAGATTGTCGCTAAAGATTTTGGTTACACTTATCTCGATACAGGTGCTATGTATCGTGCTGCGACTTATATAGCGCTTAAGCACCAGTTGGATGCAGGAAATGTAGACCAACTTCTTGAGCTTCTTAACCAACACCCCATTAGTTTTGGTCGTTCAGAAACAGGTGAGCAACTTGTTTTTGTAGGAGATGTTGATATTACGCATCCGATTCGTGAAAATGAAGTGACCAACAAAGTTTCAAGCATCGCTGCCATTCCTGAAGTGCGTGAGAAACTGGTTTCGCTCCAGCAAGAGATTGCTCAACAAGGTGGTATCGTCATGGATGGGCGTGATATCGGGACAGTTGTTTTACCACAAGCTGAACTCAAGATTTTCCTAGTGGCTTCTGTTGAAGAAAGAGCAGAGCGTCGTTACAAGGAAAATATTGCTAAAGGGATTGAAACAGACCTTGAAACGTTGAAAGAGGAAATTGCGGCACGTGACTACAAAGATAGTCATCGTGAAACCTCGCCTCTCAAACAGGCTGAGGATGCAGTTTACCTCGACACAACTGGACTAAGTATCCAAGAAGTGGTCGAAAAAATTGAATCAGAAGCAAAAAAATATATGTCCTAGGGACGAGAGGAGCAGGCTAGATGATGCCTGCTCCTTTTCTCTCTTTTGCGCGCGTTTCAAAACAGTCTTTTTTGAAGATTTTTGATAAAATAGAACTATCAATGAAAAGGATGAAAGCATGACAAAAAAAATCGTAGCCATCTGGGCTCAAGATGAAAAGGGTGTGATCGGGAAAGAGGATCGCTTACCATGGCATTTGCCTGCAGAGTTAAAGCATTTTAAAGAAACAACCTTGAATCATGCCATTTTAATGGGTCGTGTAACCTTTGATGGGATTGGGCGACGATTGCTTCCAGGACGTGAAACCTTGATTTTGACGCGCAATCCCGAAGAGTCAATTGAAGGAGCACTGGTTTTCCAAAATGTCGAGGATGTTTTAGACTGGTATCATCATCAGGCTAAGAATCTCTATATCCTTGGTGGCAAGCAGATTTTTCAGCTTTTTGAACCTTATCTCGATGAGATTATTGTGACACAAATTCATGCTCAAGTTGAAGGGGATACCTATTTCCCAGAAGATTTTGACTTGACTGCTTTTGAGACTGTTGCAAGTAAATCTTATTCCAAAGATGAGAAAAATGTCTATGATTTTACCATCGAATATAGAAAGAGAAAGGAAGTCTAATGGAGCGTAGTATTTTTGGATTTTTTACAGCTCTTTTGTGTGCTGTCTGTTTTGTAGCTGGAACACACGCTTTTCGTAAAAAGCGCTTTGGACTTGCTACTCTGCTTTGGCTTAATGCTTTTACAAACTTGGTGAATAGCATTCATGCTTTTTATATGACCTTATTTTAGATAGAATGAATAGTTAGAACGGAAGGGAATCATGTCTACAAATAGGAAAAATGATATGATGGTTTATTGCTCATTTTGTGGCAAAAGCCAAGAAGAAGTTAAAAAAATAATTGCTGGGAATAATGCCTTTATCTGTAATGAATGTGTGGAGTTGGCTCAGGAAATTATTCGTGAGGAGTTGGCTGAGGAAGTTTTGGCGGACTTGTCTGAGGTACCAAAACCAATCGAACTCCTAAACATTTTGAACCACTATGTGATCGGTCAAGATCGTGCTAAACGTGCTTTGGCAGTGGCTGTATATAACCACTACAAACGCATCAATTTCCATGACACTCGTGAAGAGACTGAAGATGTTGATTTGCAAAAGTCAAACATTCTAATGATTGGCCCAACTGGTTCAGGGAAGACTTTCCTTGCTCAGACTCTGGCTAGAAGTTTGAATGTACCATTTGCCATTGCTGATGCAACAGCTCTTACTGAAGCTGGTTATGTGGGTGAGGACGTTGAAAATATCCTCCTCAAACTCTTGCAAGCAGCTGACTTTAACATCGAACGAGCAGAGCGTGGCATTATCTACGTCGACGAAATCGACAAGATTGCTAAGAAGAGCGAGAACGTGTCTATCACGCGTGATGTATCTGGTGAAGGTGTGCAACAAGCCCTCCTCAAGATTATCGAAGGAACTGTAGCTAGCGTACCTCCTCAAGGTGGACGCAAACATCCACAACAAGAAATGATTCAAGTAGATACCAAGAATATCCTCTTCATTGTGGGTGGTGCCTTTGATGGAATCGAAGAAATTGTCAAACAGCGTCTTGGTGAAAAAGTTATCGGTTTCGGACAAAATAACAAGGCCATTGATGAAAAGAGTTCATACATGCAAGAAATCATTGCAGAAGATATTCAGAAATTCGGTATTATTCCTGAATTAATTGGACGCTTGCCTGTCTTTGCAGCCTTGGAGCAGTTGACAGTAGATGACTTGGTTCGCATTTTGAAAGAGCCAAGAAATGCCTTGGTTAAACAATACCAGACCTTGCTTTCATATGACGATGTAGAGCTTGAATTTGACGATGATGCTCTCCAAGAGATTGCTAACAAAGCTATTGAACGTAAGACTGGTGCGCGTGGTCTTCGATCAATCATCGAAGAAACCATGCTAGATGTTATGTTTGAAGTTCCAAGTCAAGAAAATGTGAAAACTGTTCGTATCACAAAAGAAGCAGTTGATGGAACAGCTAAGCCAATCCTAGAGACAGCCTAGAGGTGACTATGGAAATCAATACACACAATGCTGAGATTTTACTGAGTGCTGCCAACAAGTCCCACTATCCGCAGGATGAACTTCCTGAAATTGCTCTTGCAGGACGCTCAAATGTTGGTAAATCGAGCTTTATCAATACCATGCTTAATCGTAAAAATCTAGCTCGTACCTCTGGAAAACCAGGGAAAACACAACTACTTAATTTCTTTAATATTGATGATAAGATGCGTTTTGTAGATGTGCCTGGTTACGGTTATGCCCGTGTGTCCAAAAAGGAACGCGAAAAATGGGGACGCATGATTGAGGAGTACTTAACCACTCGAGAAAATCTTCGAGCAGTGGTCAGTCTCGTTGACCTTCGTCATGATCCGTCAGCAGATGATGTACAGATGTACGAATTTCTTAAATATTATGAGATTCCTGTCATCATTGTGGCGACCAAGGCAGACAAGATTCCGCGTGGTAAATGGAACAAGCACGAATCAGCTATTAAAAAGAAATTAAACTTTGATCCAAGTGATGACTTTATACTCTTTTCATCCGTAACAAAAGCAGGAATGGATCAAGCTTGGGATACTATTTTAGAAAAATTGTGAGGAATACATATGGCAAAAACAATTCATACAGATAAAGCTCCAAAGGCAATCGGACCTTACGTTCAAGGAAAAATCGTTGGCAATCTTTTGTTTGCTAGCGGTCAAGTTCCTTTATCTCCTGAAACTGGAGAAATCATAGGAGAAACGATTCAAGAACAGACTGAACAAGTTTTGAAAAACATTGGAGCTATTTTGGCAGAAGCAGGTACAGATTTTGACCATGTTGTTAAAACGACTTGTTTCTTGAGCGATATGAACGACTTTGTTCCTTTTAATGAGGTTTACCAAACAGCCTTTAATAGGGAGTTTCCAGCTCGTTCAGCTGTGGAAGTAGCTCGTCTTCCTCGCGATGTGAAAGTCGAAATTGAAGTCATCGCTGAGATTGGATAAGCGAGTTGAAGTTTGGTTCTTCCAAACTTCTTTTGATATAAGGAGACTATGATGACAATGAAACAACTTCACCTGGTAATTGTAACAGGGATGAGTGGTGCAGGGAAAACTGTAGCCATTCAATCCTTTGAAGATTTAGGATATTTTACGATTGATAATATGCCACCAGCTCTATTGCCAAAGTTTTTGCAGTTGGTAGAGACCAAGGATGACGACCACAAGTTAGCCCTAGTGGTGGATATGCGAAGTCGCTCTTTCTTCTCAGAGATTCAGGCTGTCTTGGATGAATTGGAAAACCAAGATGATTTGGACTTCAAGATTCTCTTTTTGGATGCTGCTGATAAGGAATTGGTAGCACGCTATAAGGAAACTAGAAGAAGTCACCCTCTTGCAGCAGATGGTCGTATCTTGGACGGTATCAAGCTGGAACGCGAACTCTTGGCTCCTTTGAAAAATATGAGTCAAAATGTGGTTGATACAACAGAGTTAACTCCTCGTGAACTTCGCAAGACTATTGCAGAGCAATTTTCGGACCAAGAACAAACGCAGTCTTTCCGTATCGAAGTCATGTCTTTTGGATTCAAGTATGGTATTCCTATCGATGCAGACTTGGTCTTTGATGTCCGTTTCTTACCAAACCCATACTACCTCCCTGAACTCCGTAATCAGACAGGTGAGGATCAAGCAGTTTATGACTATGTGATGAATCATGAAGAGTCTGAAAGTTTCTATCAGCACTTACTCGCCTTGATTGAACCCATTTTGCCAAGTTACAAAAAAGAAGGCAAGTCTGTTTTAACCATTGCAGTAGGATGTACAGGTGGACAACACCGTAGTGTTGCCTTTGCCAAACGCATAGCTGAGGACCTTGCTAAAAACTGGTCTGTCAATGAAAGCCATCGTGACAAAGACAGAAGAAAGGAAACGGTAAACCGTTCATGAGAAAACCAAAGATAACGGTAATTGGTGGAGGAACAGGTATCCCCGTCATTTTGAAAAGCTTGCGAGAAAAGGATGTTGATATCGCAGCCATCGTAACGGTAGCTGATGATGGCGGCTCTTCTGGTGAACTAAGAAAGAATATCCAACAGCTGACACCACCAGGAGATCTTCGCAATGTCCTGGTAGCCATGTCGGATATGCCTAAATTTTATGAGAAGGTTTTTCAGTACCGCTTTTCAGAAGACGCTGGTGCTTTTGCAGGTCATCCTCTAGGAAATATCATTATAGCAGGGCTTTCTGAAATGCAAGGGTCCACTTATAATGCCATGCAGCTGCTAAGTCTCTTTTTCCACACAACAGGAAAAATCTACCCCTCAAGCGATCAGCCTTTGACACTGCATGCAGTCTTTAAAGACGGTTCTGAGGTGGCAGGTGAGAGCCACATTGCAGATCATCCCGGCATGATCGACCATGTCTATGTGACCAATACCTTGGATGATGAAACGCCCCAAGCCAGCCGTCGAGTGGTCAATACTATCCTAGAGAGTGATATGATCGTCTTGGGGCCTGGTTCCCTCTTTACATCGATTTTGCCCAATATTGTCATTGAGGAGATTGGGCAGGCTCTCTTGGAGACTAAGGCTGAGATTGCCTATGTCTGCAATATCATGACCCAGCGTGGGGAAACAGAGCACTTTTCAGACAGTGACCACGTGGAAGTCCTCCATCGACACTTAGGTAGGCCATTTATTGATACGGTCTTGGTTAATATCGAGAAGGTTCCTAGAGAATACATGGATACCAACCGTTTTGATGAATATTTGGTTCAGGTAGAGCATGATTTTGCTGGTCTTTGCAAGCAGGTCCCTCGTGTGATTTCATCCAACTTCCTTCGTTTGGAAAATGGAGGAGCCTTCCATGATGGCGATTTGATTGTAGATGAATTGATGCGCATTATACAGGTGAGAAAATGAGTTTTACAGTTGCAGTAAAAGAGGAAATTCTTGGTCAACACCATCTCAGTCGTTATGAACTATCGGCCATTATCAAGATGTCTGGCAGTATCGGTCTATCTAGTTCGGGCTTGACCTTGTCAGTCGTAACTGAAAATGCTAAGTTAGCTCGGCACCTTTATGAGTCCTTTCTCCATTTTTATGAGATCAAGTCAGAAATTCGTCACCATCAGAGAAGCAATCTTCGCAAGAATCGTGTCTATACGGTCTATACAGATGAGAGGGTGCAGGAGCTTTTAGCTGATTTGCGACTTGCGGATTCCTTCTTTGGTTTGGAGACGGGTATTGATCCCGATATCTTAGCAGATGAAGAGGCTGGTCGTGCTTACTTATGTGGGGCCTTTCTGGCAAATGGTAGCATCCGAGATCCTGAGTCTGGCAAGTACCAGTTGGAGATCAGTTCTGTATATCTGGACCACGCCCATGGACTAGCCTCTCTCCTTCAGCAGTTTTTGTTGGATGCCAAGGTTATTGAGCGAAAGAAAGGTGCAGTTACCTATCTCCAGCGTGCAGAGGACATCATGGATTTCTTGATCGTGATTGGGGCTATGCAGGCGCGTGATAACTTTGAGCGCGTCAAGATTTTGCGTGAAACTCGTAACGATCTCAATCGAGCCAATAATGCCGAGACAGCTAATATCGCTCGGACAGTTTCTGCCAGCATGAAGACTATCAATAATATCAGTAAAATCAAAGATAGAATGGGTTTGGAAAATTTACCAGTGGATTTGCAGGAGGTGGCTCGCTTACGGATCCAGCACCCAGACTACTCTATCCAGCAGTTGGCGGATAGCCTGAGCAATCCCCTGACCAAAAGTGGTGTCAACCACAGACTCAGAAAAATAAACAAGATTGCAGATGAACTATAAAACCACGAATCGTTGATCCGTGGTTCTTTTATTATAAACTGGTCGAGTGTTTGGGTTGTACTTTTTGGTCAGGGTCAATGTAGTTAATGGCATTGTTAACAGCTGTTGGAGCTTCACCCAGTCCTGTCGCAATCAAATCAATCTTACCTTCATAGTAGCAGCAGTCGCCGATAGCATAGATACCTGCTTGGCTGGATTCTTGTTTGCTATTGACGATAATCTTGTGACGGTTGAGATCCAGACCCCAATTTTTAAGATTGCCAACAGATGATTTGAAACCATAGTTGACAAAGAGGTGGTCTACTTCGATAGTTTCGGTTTCATCTGATTTGACTTTGGTGATTTCTAGTTTATCGAGTGTTTTTCCATCTCCGATAAGTTGGCTAGGAACGAACGGTGTCTTGATGGTCACAGATGATTCTTGCAAGGCTTGCACACTATGTTCCAAGGCGCGGAAATTATCTCTGCGGTGAACGAGAGTGGTTGGGGCAATCTTTTCAAAAGCCAGAGCCCAGTCCACTGCTGAGTCCCCACCACCAAGGATGGTCACTTTCTTACCAGCGTATTGTTGGATGTTGGAAACGTGGTGGTGGATATTTTCATAGTCCTCAACGTTCTCCAATTCGAGCGGACGTGGTTTAAAGGCACCTCCACCCATAGCAATGATGACTGTTTTGGTCAGATGGCTTCCCTTGTTGGTTGTGATGGTGAATCCTTGATCTTGCTTCTCAATTTCAAGAACGGTTTCGTTGAGGTGAACAGGTGTTTCAAAGCCGTTTAGCTGTTCAATCAAGCGATTGGTCAGTTCTTCCCCAGTTAGGTTTGAAAAACCTGGCACATCAAGGATTTGCTTTTCAGGGTAGAGGATGGCAGGTTGACCACCGAGCTGGGGAAGGGAGTCAATGATTTGGACTTTGGCTTGGCGTAGGTGGGCGTAAAAGGCAGCAAAGAGCCCGACAGGACCGCCACCGACAATGGTAATATCATAGAGTTGAGACATGATTTCTCCTTTGTTTTTTCTAGTCAGTTTATTTTATCATATTTTTGCTTAAAATATGATAAAATGCTTAAAGTCCCTGATATAGCTATTTCTTGGATAGTAGGGATTATAATTTGTGGACTTTTTTAGGAACTTTTTAAATTTTCGAGGACTTTTTCAAAAATAGAAACAGTCCTTTTTTTGCTATCTTTTGATAAGTGGCTGTATGTGTCCATGGTTATCGAAATTTTAGAATGGCCTAGTCTTGTTTGGATTTCTTTATATCCTACTCCAGCATTCAGCAAAATACTAGCATGTGTGTGGCGAAAGGCATGAAAACTAACACTAGGACAACCAGCGCCTTGTAAATGCTTTTCAAGTCTAAAACGGAGTCCGCCAGCTTCTCTGTATTCATCAAAGGTATTAGGGAACACTTTTTCAAAAGTCATGCCTATTTCTCTCCCTAACTGAGCTTGTCGGGTTTTATAGAGGCGAAGCATAAGCACTGTTTTATTGTCTAAGTCAATTACTCTTAGGCTTGACTTAGTTTTTGGGCTTGTAATCTCTTTTGTCATGGTTAGAGTTTTAGTAACTTCTAATGTTCCATCTTGTAAGTCAATATCAGACCATTCCAGGGCAAGACATTCACGGATACGCAAACCAGTTGCTAAAAGAGTCTTATAAAGTACCGTATCATAGAAATTTTTGTAAGTGTTAGGCAGTTGATCCAGGTACGTTAAGAATTTCTTTAAATTCTCATCATCAAGATATTTCAATTTCTTTTCTTCTTTTGGTTTGCATCGTGGCACAATGACATCACTAGCTGGATTTGTAGAAATTACTTGTAATGAGACAGCATAAGACATGATACGCTTGTTTAAAGCGTGCAGTTGGTTGTATTGTTGATACCCTTTTCCAAGTTGATTGTAATCTTTAGCCCATTGGTTTACCTGGTGCTGAATGATGGCAGGAGTTATTCTATCAAGTTTGTACTCTCCAAAAGCTGGTAGTAGGTACTTTCTTATGTTAGTTTTCGTTCCTACTTGGGTGCTATGTTTGACTGTATGGCAATAATTTTCTAGCCAGAGTTCCGTCAATTCCTGATAGGTGGTAACGATAACGGCTTTTGTAACTGTTGAGCCGTTTTTTTCAAACTCTACCTTGGCTTGAATGGCCTTGCTTTTGAGTTCTTTCTTTGTTCGTGCTGATATGGTAGTCTTGACCTTCTTACCAGTTACAGAATCGATACCAAGATAGATACTGGAGCGGTAGACTGCTGATCCGTCTTTTTTCGTGTGTTGTGTAATTTTCATGGTTTTAACTCCTTTTCCATCAGCAGGCAAGCAATTAGAAAAGGTTTTGAGTTTATACCATGCGAGGAGCTATGAGAATGCCCCTTATTTTCGATTTTAAGCAGTCAGACGGTAAATTGCACCAGAATAAGAAACAAGGCGGATATGAGGCTTATTTTTCGCTTTTTTCTTGGTTTGTAAAATGATATTCATCTTTTTCATCTAATGGAAAGGGATATATCTGGTTTACTCCAAAAGTTTCATCAGAAGAGACTAGCAAGTTAAATATTAGGACTAGGTTTCTATCCTTTACTTTCATATCTTCGTTTGATACAAATTGAACAAATCTTTTAAAGCGATTTTCTTGTTTTTTGAAATGGAGTTCATCAAATTCTTTTACAGTTGGGAGTTTTCGGTGTAATTCTTGAAGTTTCTCCCACTCTTCTTCCTGATTTAATAAATAAGAAAGAGGTACACCGAAATAATCAGCTAGTTGAGCAGCATTTTTGAGAGTAATTTGACTTTCGCCATTTTCCCATTTTTGGAATCCTCTACGAGTTACACCTATTGCTTCTGCAACTTCTTGCTGCGTTACTTTCTTCTGTTTTCTTAATTCTTTAATTCGATTCATTTTATATTACCTCATTTTGATTATATCATAAAATAATCAAAAGCTAACTAAATTTCACATTTTTTGATATTTTTTCTTGACAAGCTAACAGTTATACGCTACAATACATGTAAAGCTAACAGATGTTAGCGAAAGAAAGGAGGAACTTCATTGCTTATTACCTCAACACAAGCAAAAGCAATCCGCCGAAAGCAAGCAGACAAGAAACTGACTGCTAAGCAAGCAGGCGAAGAAATCGGAGTTACACAGGTTACCTATCGAAAAATACGAGACGGTGGCGAAGTAAAGCCGAGCATTTACCAAAAAGCCATGCAGTGGCTTGCTGAAGATTATTAGAAAGGAGCAAAACCATGGAAGATGATTTTAAGACAGTTACAAATGCCAAGGGCTTAGAAATTCCCAAGTATTTCAAGGATTTTAAAAAGCTAGTTGAGAAAGACAGACAACTAGTCGAGTATCTTTGTATGAACTACGAGTCTTTGGACAGTGAAGACCTGGGCGCATTTCTTGAGACAGTGGAGCAGGGATTCAGCTGGATTCTGGATCTTATCGATAGTAAAGACTTGCTTTATAGCCCCCAGACAGGAAAGAAAGCATGAAGAAAGGCAACAAAAAAAGTCACTTGCTGATAGTTTGGCGACCGAGGCAAGCGACAATACATTGGTATAGATATTTTTTTCTATACCTTGATTATAGCATAGAAAGACAAGGTATACAATGGGAAAACAACATCAAGCAGTAAAATTCAAGGATATTGCTGAAAAATTGTCCGAATTAGAGGGCAAAAATTTAGAAGAAATCGCTGGAGTATTAGGCTATCGAAACCTAGATAGTTGTAAGGTTAATCTTTACAATCTCAGACAAAACAAGCGACTAGGTTTTAAAGTAGAAAAAGGAGTTTACACTAAGTTTGAACTCTTGGACGATACTGTAAAAGAAGAACTGGAAGACAAGGAACTTGGGGAACGTGGTCGCTATTTGAAGAGCGTAGACCGCTACAAGGCTATGTTAAATGCTTTTACTATCGCTTTTGATAGCACAGTTAAGGCAGAAACCAGACAAAAAGCAGAACACGACGGCTTGAAAGCCTTGGATAGAATCCCAGATAAACACTACGCCCTACTTTATGACATGATGGAGGGCTAGGGATGGAAGAAAAAACACACTTCGCTAGATTCATGCGTAGAGCTATGGAGTTAGCAAGGCAATTACATAGCAAAGAAATCCAACGTGATGATTTTGATAGAGCCTGGAAAAGATTAGGCGATCAAATCGAAAACGAAACTAAGACAAACTAAAAAACCGAAAAGCAGGCAAGCAATTAGAAAAGGTTTTGAAAAATGAGTGCTGACAGGGCGATTCTAGGCACTTGTTTAGAAAAAATGTGGGTGATTTACCCATGAAACACCGCTACAAGCGTACGGTCACTTTGGGGCAATCGCCCAGCGTTTGGAGTGGTGAAGAAACTGTATAGGAAACGACAAACAAAAGGCCATCAAGGTAATTACAAAACAAATAAATAGAGGTAAAAACATGTTAGCAGATAAATTAGAAGCTGTTTCAACAGATCTAGAAGAAATACAGGGAAATCTCACAGGGGTCAGAAACATCTTAGTTAAAAGAGCAATCAGTAGGGTATTAAATGACTTGGACGATATCTATAATGAACTAACTAGCACAGAATACCATGAGCAACAAAAAACGCTTAAGGAACAGACTGAAGAGATGAAACTAAATGTAATTGCTGAGGTAATAGGCGGGCTGGAAGGTAGAGAAGAATCCTATTATAGAAATTTTTGGGGTGATACTAAGTTTTTAAAATCACTTTCTCACTTTGACGGATTCCTTTTCTTACACACATACCTAGCTGAAATAACTAAAGAGAATGACTACCCTATGACTCCAGATCAAGTGTTAAATTATGTTTGGGAGGTCATAGCGGTTGATATCGCAAAGAAAAAACGAGGGAAAAAGAACGTTTTGGATTCATGGACAGACTCATCCCTATATACCCGTGGCATGATGATCGATTAGGAGAAATAGCATGAATGAACTAGATTTGACCAACACACAGGCGGTTATCTTCATGATGGTATTGATTGGCTTGTTACTTTATCTAAACCACCGAGACCGTAAAAAAAGCGCCGAAATCGAGCGAGAAAGTGCACAGACGATAGAAATGACTAGCGAGGATTTAAGCCCTGATTATGGGCGATATATCCAACTTGCAGGGGTTAAGCCATGGGGGTACTAAGATGTTTGAAAAAATGGTTGAAGAACTTAAAATCAAAATATTAGAAGCCTTAGAACGTTACCTAAAAAGCCATGAGAAAATACCGCCTAGAATGCTTAAGTTGATGAATAGAAGTGAAGTCAAGCAAGAGTTGAAAATCAGCGACAATACGCTAAGTAAGTGGGAAAGATTGGGCTTACGGCGCTATCAACCGCCCGACGAAGATTCAAGAATTGTATTTTATTTAGTAGACGACATTCATAAATTTATGGGGGTGGATGAATGAGAGTGATAGAGTTAACCTTGTCTAGTGACAAATTAGCCTTATTCGGCTTTCTCAAGTCTACCCCTACACAAGTTTGGAAGAATGGGGACTACTATAAGTTTGTGTACTACGAGCCGATAGGTGAGGGACTTACAGATTTTCGGTACAAAGGCTTATATGTAACTATCAGAGATGATAAAAGCCATAAGGAGGGCTGGGAACTAACTAGATCATTGGAAATTGCTTTGGCTAGTCCTGACTTGCTGACGATCCTGAAAGATTTAGAAGTAAACAAATTGACAGAGCAACGGCAGGGGCTGGGAGTAGAGTTGAAAGGTTGGGTTCTTGACCTGATTTGTAACGGGATTTATACCAGATATGAGACTTCGGTCTTTGTTCGTTTACTATTTGTGAATGGCTACAGTTTTAGTCAGCTGGTGGACTTGTTTTCTGCAATCGTCAAACGGAAAGAACTAGCCAGCTATTTCCTAGAAGTAGCAACTAAATTCTATAAGGAGGTAGCTTTTGAATAGTGAAGAAATTGTAAATAAAATCATTGAAGAGAATCAGCCAAGAGCATCGCCTACCGTGGTGGACTTGACCCAAGCAAGGGAGAGCAATGAGGAAAACAATAGCCTGCATCTAACACCTAAAACCAAAGGGAAAGGCTTTGCCATAACCTTGGACAATCTCAAGAAGATTTTAAGTGGAGATAGCAAGCTGAAAGGGGCTATACAGTACAACACCTTTACTTATGAAATTGATGTGACAAAACCAACAAAATTGAACGGTAGAACCTTAAGCGGAACCATTGACGACCTAATTATTAGAGAGGTTAGGGCTTATATTGCTACAAAGTACAAGATGGACTATAAAAAAGGGGATATCGCCGATATTTTAGAAGTGGTAGCTGGAGAACATAGCTACAATCCTTTAAAAGACTATCTAGAAGCATGCGAAAGCGAGTATAAAGAGTTAGTGAATCAGCGTGCTCCCTTTGATATTCTAAGGCATTACCTCAATATCAAAGATGATGAATATAATCGTATTATCATGGACTTGTTTTTTCGTGGAGCAGTTGCAAAGGTGTTTGACCCAACTGTTAAGTTTGACTTTGTACTGGACTTGACTGGACGGCAGGGAGTGGGAAAGACTCAATTTTTTGAGGGGCTTTTCACTCACAAGTATTTTACAACCGTTGAGACTTTTACAGATAAAGATGACAAGGCTCGAATGGTAAGAAACTGGTGTGTGTTTGATGATGAAATGGTGGCCAGTAAAAAGGCTAGCTTTTCAGAGTTGAAAAAGTTCATCACAGAAACTAAGCTAGAGTATAGACCGCCTTACGCTTCCAGTGATAGGCGACTCCCTAAGAGTTTTATCATCGTGAGAGCAACTAATGACCATGATTATTTGAATGACTTAACAGGGGAAAGGCGCTTCCTGGTTGCAGAAGTCCATAAAGATAACTCCTATAAGGGTAGAAAATGGACGGAGAAAGACCGTAGAGCCTTTTGGGGTGCTATGGTGGCGGCTTGGAAGTCAAACAAGTCCTTGACGCTGACAGACGAGCAGGAAAAGTTAGTAAATGATGTTAGAAGTCGTTACAAGTTTGCTGATGAAACCCTTGAGGATTTGGAACGTTATTTGGCCTTACCTTTTCCAAAAAATATGTACCATCACCCAGTTACAGACAGAACCAGATATTACTATATCTATGACATGATGAACGAGGGCTATTTTAGAAATAGCAAAGGTGGAACTATTGAACTTGAGACAGATAAATATGGCGAACTAGTAGAACGTGACAAGATGACTATAAACCTATTCTTCCAAGAAGTATATCTAACTGATAAAGCACCACCAAAGGATAAAGCAAAGGTTAAAAAGTACATGCAAAATAAAGAGGGATGGGAACACAAACGATCTTTAAAATTTGGAAAAAGTGTTAAGCCTGGTTACTCAAAATCTAAAAGGTAGTTAGGGTAGTCACTAACTCAAAAAATGACTACTTTTTAGAAGAGAGCTAGAGCCTTTAAACAAAAGGATTTGAAAACAAGGGTAGTTTTTAATGTTTTACTGACTACCCCCTAAACCTTTGATATGATTGACTTTTATATTAAAAAGTAGTTATTTTAGATTATTTATAAAGTATATAGAGTAAATAGAGTTAAGGTGTTTATTATTATTTTTTTGTGAGCAAGGTGACTACCTGACTACGCTTTTTGTAAACCCTTGGGGCTGTAAGGTGGAGGTGGTAGTCACTAGATATCCCAAAATGACTACCTTTTTAGAGAAAGGAGGATATATGAACGAATTACATAAAGGTTGGATTTACTTCCTAAATCGTGGTATAATTAAGAGTGTAAAGTTACCAGAATATGGCGACATTCGGTTGATAATTGCAGATGGTGTTGTGACCATGGTAGAAACCAAAACACAACAAAAATTTTAAATACTGACTTGAAAACAAGAGGTAGGACATAAGACGTAAATTACGTTTTTTGTTCTACCTTTTTTGCTTAAGAATGAAAGGAAATAAAAAATATGACAATGAGACTTAAAGGACAAACAAGAAACGAATACATGCAAGCTAGAGAGGCATTTATGAATGCAGTGAAAACTAATGCTTCACAAGATCAACAAACAAAACTTTACGGTGACATGTTAGACAGACTGCAGGAACATATGATCGAAGAAGCTAAAACTGCATCATATTCAGGAGATGGCTTTACATCACAGCCTAATACTTTAAAGGGCAATGAAATGGTATTCTTTAATGAATTTGATAAGAATATCCCTAAAGGGGTGGAAAAACTTCTCCCAGAGGAGACGATTGACAGAATTTTTGAAGATATAAAATCAGAACACCCCTTACTTGAAAAAATTGGACTAAAAAATCTAGGAATCCGCCTAAACTTTTTGACATCAGAGCGTAGTGGTGGAGCAGTTTGGGGCAAGATTTTTGGAGAAATCAAAGGGCAATTAAAAGCTAGTTTTGGAAGTAAACAAGAAATCCAGCATAAGTTAACGGCTTTCATCGTGATCCCGAAAGATTTCAAAGAACTCGGGCCAGTTTGGATTGAAAACTTTGTCAGAACACAATTGACAGAATCCTTTGCGGTTGCATTGGAAGAAGCGTTTTTAAACGGCGATGGTGATAATAAACCTCTAGGACTAACAAGACAATTGACGGGAGTAGCACAAGGTTCAAATATTACTTATCCTAAAAAAGAAAAACAAGCTTTAAAATTAACTTTTGAAAATCCCAAGGAAACAGTAAACCAGGTATCAGAGATTTTTAAATTCCATTCTGTAAAAGCTGATGGAGTTAGTTTTGTCGATACGACCAATAAGATTGTCCTTGTCGTGAATTCAGAAGAAATTTGGGAGATTGAGAAGAAACTAATTAATTTCACAGACAGCGCAGCATATAACAAGGCGGTACCTCTAAATTTACAAATCATTCCTTCAATCTCTCAAGAAAAAGGGAAGGCGACTTCTTTCATTCAAGGGCGCTATGATGCAGTTGTAGGTGGAGGTATTAACTTACAACGCTATCAGGATACACTAGCACTTGAAGATATGGACCTCTATGTAGCTAAACAATTTGCTTATGGTAAGGCTCATGATGAAAAGTCAGCTGCAATCTGGGAGCTTGATTTCTCAAAAAATCAAGAGCCAGGTATTGGAGGTTAATCGATGAATAGCACTGACGTAATCAATCTCTTTCTTTTGTATCAGGACTATAATCTAGTTTATGTTAATCCATTTCATGAACTCATGAAGAATCTTTTTCATAAAATGAATGAACAAGAAGCTACAGAATTCTTCAGTAAGCAAGAGGAAGTTAAAGAAGAAATACTAAACGAAATTGAAGAGTATAAACAAGACTACACTTCGATTTTAAGCGATATGTTTTTGACAACACGTCAAAAAGAAAATCAGTTAGAAAATGAATTTAAGCAGCGAGAAAAAGCCATCAGGGAAAAGTCATTAGTATATTTTAAAGACTGGAAGGAGTTCTCTCAGAGTAAAATTCTACCCTTGGTTGCTGATATGCTAGAAACATTAAAAGCTGAAAACAAACTTTATCGTTCTGTTGTCTTTGAATTTTTAAATGAACTACAGAGCTTTTACACTATGGAATCTTCTACAGTAACCACTGAAGGCTTTTTGAGAAGAGAATTGCCAGAAGAATATTGCGTCAAGCTATTAGAAGGAAAGTTTAAAGACAAGTACTATTACATTGACAAAGGGCAACAACGATACTATGAGCAGGCCATTCTTAAAGAATTGGAGCACTATAATCTTTCTCCAGATATGGTTTTATGGAGTGACTTGCTTCTAGAGGAGTTAGTACAAGATGGTAAAATCAAGGGACATAGTGTTGAAGAATTTACAGAGTATATCTCTAGAGTGGTAGATGATTTTATAGATCGGAAAGAGCAAGAACTTATTAAACAAAGGAAAGTCTTTAATGATCTACCAGAGAAAAAGAAAAATATTATTTCTAAATTCTTTGGGCAATAAACAAAATGAAGATAGGTTTGCGCCTATCTTTTTTAGTATTCTTTTATGAATTCCTTGTTTTAAGGTAACAGTGAACTCATATAACAGCATCTTATAAAACGCTTGATAGAGTAAGGGAACAGCTTGGCAAGCGAATTCAATAGAATGTATAAAACAATGAAATCATAAGAGATTATAGAGATACAAGAAAGCTGTTTTTAGTTCCGTTTTGTCAAAATAACAGGGTTTAGAAATTAGAAAAAAAATTGTAAAACACCCCCCGTTATGAAAATTCATGAAAATTTTCAGAAATGGGAACCGGAGGGAGGGGGCAACTGTCCAGATATTTAACGTTTTTTTTAAGGGGGTGGGGGGTAAGAGGGAAAAACTTGCTTAAAATTAGAAAATGAGCGAGTTTTTATGTTATACTTGTACCAGGTACAGAGAAACAAAAAAGCACGTCTGATCGTGCTAGTTTCTTGCCTGCTGAACTCATCAATTTAGTGGCCCTTTTTGAGGGCTTTTTTTTGTGAACTTTTTATGAACTTTAAAAGATTTGTAAGAGTCTCTAATGAATTGCGTTTTTTTAAAATTTGGCAATACTAGTTCTTTTAGAGAGCTAAAGTGATAAAGCAATATTCGTGAAATATTTTTGCTTAATTTAAAATGAGGTAGGATAGGGAAAAAATGGGCAAAAAATGGTATAATGATGAGTAAAGTGTTTTGACAGGGAGGAGGCCAAGGATGAATTTTCAACAATTATCCAATTTACAATACTGGACGAGTTTGTTTTCAAGTCCTTGGAGTATAGTCACCAATCTGATTGATATTCTCATTGTGACTTATATTTTATATCATTTTACTAAAGCTATTGCAGGCACCAAGATTATGATATTGGTCCGTGGAGTCTTAGTTTTTATTCTAGCCCAGATTCTTTCCAATATGATTGGTTTAACAACTATTTCCTGGTTGATCAATCAGATCATCACCTACGGGGTGATTGCAGCAGTGGTTATCTTTTCACCAGAGATTCGGACTGGTTTGGAGCGATTGGGTCGGGCTACTGATTTCTTTTCCAATGCCCCTATCAGTGCGGAAGAGCAAATGGTTCGTGCATTTGTGAAATCAGTTGAATACATGAGTCCTCGTAAGATTGGGGCGCTTGTAGTGGTTCAGCGAGTAAGAACCTTGCAGGAATACATCTCGACAGGGATTCCTTTAGATGCTAAAATTTCGGCTGAATTGCTTATCAATATTTTTATTCCCAATACTCCCTTGCATGATGGTGCTGTCATTATCAAGGAAGACCGGATTGCCGTCACTTCAGCCTATCTACCCCTGACCGAAGATACCGGGATTTCCAAGGAGTTTGGAACGCGTCACAGGGCGGCGATTGGTTTGTCGGAAGTGTCAGATGCTCTTACCTTTGTGGTTTCGGAAGAAACGGGTGGAATCTCAATCACCTATAATGGAGTCTTTAAGCATGATTTGACCTTGGAAGAGTTTGAATCGGAGTTAAGAAGAATCTTACTTCCAAAATCAGAGAAAAAGCAAGGTCTGAAAGAGCGCTTGCTAGGAGGATTGAAACATGAGAAAAAATAGTCTATACATCATTTCTTCCTTCTTTTTCGCCTGCATCCTCTTTATCTATGCGACTTCAACAAACTATCAGAATAGCAACAGTGCCAGACAGGTGCGGACGGAGACTTATACAAACACAGTTCTTAATGTCCCAATTGATATTCAGTATGACAGTGATCAGTATTTTATCAGTGGTTTTACATCTGAGGTGACGGTCTTTCTAACAGGCTCAAACAGAGTTGCTTTAGCGAGTGAGATGCAGGAAAGTACCCGCAAATTTAAGGTGACGGCTGATCTTTCTGATGCTAGTGTAGGAACCATCGAAGTTCCTCTGACTATTGAAAATTTACCGAGTGGTTTGACGGCTGTTGCGACACCGCAAAAGATAACAGTGAAGGTTGGTAAAAAAGCAAAACGAGACAATGTCATTGTTGTGCCGGAGATTGATCCTAGTCAGATTGATTCTCGCGTGAAAATCGATACAGTTACTGTATCAGATGAAAAAGTAACGGTTATTAGTGATGAGGAAACCCTCTCCAAAGTAGATCGTGTCATTGCCATCTTACCGACGAGTGAACGGATAACTAGAAACTACTCGTCCTCTGTTCCTCTACAAGCAGTCGATAAAAATGGAAATGTCTTACCAAGCGTCATTATGCCGTTTGACACAACTATGAAAATTACAACCAAAACAGTATCGTCTAGCTCGAGTTCTTCGTCAACGACCTCGTCAACGGGCTCTTCAACCAGCAGTTCGTCCTCAACGAGTTCAGAAACGAAACCAGACTCGTCTAAACAAGAATAAATAAAAAAGTAGAAAAGGATGATTAACAAAATGGGTAAATATTTTGGGACCGATGGAGTCCGTGGAGAAGCAAACGTAGAACTGACGCCAGAATTGGCCTTTAAACTAGGACGTTTTGGTGGCTATGTTCTTAGCCAACACGAAACAGAAGCCCCTAAAGTCTTTGTAGGACGTGATACACGTATCTCAGGAGAAATGCTAGAATCTGCCTTGGTGGCAGGTCTTCTATCAGTAGGGATTCACGTCTACAAACTCGGTGTCCTTGCAACACCAGCAGTAGCTTACTTGGTTAAAACTGAGGGAGCCAGTGCAGGTGTCATGATTTCCGCGAGTCACAATCCAGCCCTTGATAATGGAATTAAATTCTTTGGTGGGGATGGCTTCAAACTTGATGATGAAAAAGAAGCAGAAATTGAAGCCTTGTTGGACGCTGCCGAAGACACTCTTCCTCGTCCAAGTGCCGAAGGCTTGGGAACCTTAGTGGACTATCCAGAAGGTTTACGCAAGTACGAAGGCTACCTTGTTTCAACTGGAACGCCTCTTGAGGGAATGAAAGTGGCCTTGGACACAGCAAACGGTGCAGCGTCTACAAGTGCTCGTCAAATCTTTGCAGACCTTGGGGCTCAAATAACTGTTATCGGTGAGACACCAGATGGTCTTAACATCAACTTGAATGTGGGTTCTACACATCCAGAAGCTCTCCAAGAACTAGTCAAAGAAAGCCAGTCAGCTATTGGTTTGGCCTTTGACGGAGACAGTGACCGCTTGATTGCTGTTGATGAAAATGGCGAAATTGTTGATGGTGATAAGATTATGTATATCATTGGGAAATACCTTTCTGAAAAAGGCCAGTTAGCTCAAAATACCATCGTAACAACGGTTATGTCTAACCTTGGCTTCCATAAGGCCTTGGAGAGTGCTGGCATTAACAAGGCAGTGACTGCTGTTGGTGATCGCTATGTCGTTGAAGAAATGAGAAAATCAGGCTACAACCTTGGTGGTGAACAATCAGGCCACGTTATCTTGATGGATTACAATACAACTGGTGATGGTCAATTATCAGCTGTCCAATTGACCAAAATTATGAAAGAAACAGGTAAGAGCTTGTCTCAACTAGCATCAGAAGTGACGATTTACCCACAAAAACTGGTCAATATCCGAGTGGAAAATGCCATGAAAGAAAAGGCTATGGAAGTACCAGCCATCAAGACAATCATCGAAAAGATGGAAGAAGAGATGGCAGGGAACGGTCGTATCCTTGTCCGCCCAAGTGGAACAGAACCCCTCTTGCGTGTCATGGCAGAAGCTCCTACAACAGAAGAAGTTAACTACTATGTAGATACGATTGCTGCTGTGGTTAAAGATGAAATCGGAATTGACTAAAGCCTAGAAAACTAGATGAAATGATAAAAATGTGGTACAATTGCATAGTAAATTGTAGCAATGGGAGAGAAAAATGAATCTTAAACGAGAACAAGAATTTGTTAGCCAGTATCACTTTGATGCTCGTAACTTTGAATGGGAAAATGAAAATGGAGCTCCTGAAACTAAGGTAGACGTGAACTTTCAGTTGCTCCAACATGACCAAGAAAACCAAGTGACTTCTTTAGTCGTTATCTTGAGTTTCATGATTGTCTTTGACAAATTTGTCATCAGCGGAACAATTTCTCAAGTTAACCATGTGGAAGGTCGAATTGTCAACGAACCAAGCGAATTTAACCAAGAAGAAGTCGAAACCTTGGCACGTCCATGTTTGAACATGCTCAATCGTTTGACGTATGAAGTAACAGAAATTGCCTTGGATCTTCCAGGGATCAATTTGGAGTTTTAGTCATGAAATTAGCTGTCATTACAGATTCTTCAGCCTATTTAGAGGAGAAGACGCTGCAAAGAGAGAATCTATTTATCTTGGATATTCCTGTCAATATTGATGGGGAAGAGTATGTCGAAGGTGTCAATCTGACTGCTGAGGAATTTTATCAAAAAATGGCTCAGTCTGGAGAATTGCCTAAAACTAGTCAACCAAGTATTGCCAAATTGGATGAGATTCTAAGTTCCTTGAAAGATGAAGGCTATACCCATGTCTTGGGACTCTTTCTTTCGTCAGGAATTTCAGGCTTTTATCAGAACATCCAATACCTGTTGGATGAATATGATGGCTTGACCATTGCCTTTCCAGATACCCATATCACAAGTTCCCCTCTAGGATTTATGGTGGAGAGTGCCTTTGAATGGGCAGAACAAGGCGATGATTTTGCTCAGATTCAGGAGAAATTGGCTATTCAAATCGCTGATAACTCGGCATTTATCATAGTAGATGACCTTGATCACTTGGTTAAGGGAGGACGTCTGTCAAATGGGGCGGCCATTCTAGGAAATCTTCTCAGTATCAAGCCCATTCTTTATTTTAATGACCAAGGTGTGATTGAAGTTTACGAAAAAGTCCGTACGGAAAAGAAGGCAACCAAACGTTTGGTGGAAATCATCAAAGAGTTGACAAAAGATGGGGACTACCGTATTACAGTCATTCATGGGAACGCTCCTCAAAAGGCGGCAGATTTGCACCAACTCTTGATTGAGAGTGGTGTGAATTCTGAGATTCCAATTGATACCTTTGGTAGTGTCATTGGGACTCACCTTGGAGAAGGTAGTATCGCCTTGAGCTATACACCAATCGTCTAAATTGTTCTTACAAGCTTTGTATCTTAGAAATTGAACACGGACTACCTGCCTCTTGAAAAAAGATGCCTGTCTTGCCTTTCATGGAAAGTCAGCGCCATTCCCTATTTTTCATGGACAGCTAACGTCCTTTGTATCTTGATAATTGAACACGCCTGGAACACTGTGTGAAAAAGATAGTTCTTCCGAGGAGTAGACACTCCTTGATCAGAACTCCTATTTTCACTTTGTGTTCTTGCAGGCTTTGTATCTTAGACAGGAGTAGAGATGAGTATTCGAGTAATTATTGCCGGTTTTAAGGGAAAGATGGGCCAAGCTGCTTGTCAGATGGTCTTGGTTGATCCTGACTTGGACTTGGTCGCAGTTTTGGATCCTTTTGAGTCTGAGTCAGAGTGGCAGGGTATTCCTGTCTTTAATGATAAGGCTGCCTTGGCTGGTTTTGAAGCGGATGTCTGGGTGGATTTCACCATACCAGCTGTTGCCTATGAAAATACACGCTTTGCTCTTGAAAATGGCTTTGCTCCTGTCGTAGGAACAACTGGATTCACTAGTGAAGAAATTGCAGAACTCAAAGCATTTTCCCGTAAACAAGATTTGGGTGGCTTGATTGCCCCTAACTTTGCCTTGGGAGCTGTCTTGCTGATGCAATTTGCGGCGCAAGCTGCCAAATATTTCCCAAATGTGGAGATTATCGAGCTCCATCATGACAAGAAAAAAGATGCTCCGAGTGGAACAGCTATCAAAACAGCTGAGTTGATGGCGGAAGTTCGGGAATCAATCCAGCAAGGTGCGCCTGATGAGGAAGAATTGATTGCGGGTGCCCGTGGTGCTGACTTTGATGGCATGCGCATCCACTCAGTTCGTCTACCAGGCTTGGTAGCCCATCAGGAAGTCATCTTTGGCAATCAGGGAGAAGGATTGACCCTCCGTCATGACTCCTATGATCGCAGCTCCTTCATGACAGGGGTGAATTTGGGAATCAAAGAAGTTGTCAAGCGTCATGAGCTTGTCTATGGATTAGAACACTTATTATGAGATTAACGCAAATGCCTTCTGAATTTCAGAAGGCTTTACCAGTATTAGAAAAAATTAAAGAAGCAGGCTTTGAGGCCTATTTTGTTGGGGGCTCTGTTCGAGATGCCCTCCTCAATCGTCCCATCCATGATGTGGATATTGCGACTTCTTCTTATCCAGAGGAAACCAAGCAGATATTTTCCCGCACAGCTGATATCGGAATCGAGCACGGAACTGTCTTGGTTTTAGATGGGGACGAGGAGTATGAGGTAACCACCTTTCGGACAGAGGATGTCTATGTAGACTATCGCAGACCCAGTGCGGTTTCCTTTGTGCGTTCGCTAGAAGAAGACCTCAAGCGCCGTGACTTCACAGTTAATGCCTTTGCCTTGGATGAGACAGGCGAAATTATTGACTTGTTCCATGGTTTAGAGGATTTGGAAAACCAAGTCTTGCGAGCAGTTGGAGTGGCTAGTGAACGTTTCAATGAAGATGCTTTGCGCATTATGCGTGGTTTTCGTTTTCAGGCCAGTCTTGGTTTTGAACTTGAGCAAGAAACATTTGAAGCGATGAAGACTTTGACGCCACTCTTGGAGAAAATTTCTGTGGAGCGAACCTTTGTTGAGTTTGATAAGCTCTTGCTGGCACCTTTTTGGCGAGTTGGTCTGTCTTCCATGATTGAGAGTCAAGCTTATGATTATCTCCCTGATATGGCAGCCAGTCGAGAAAAGCTTCAAAAATTGTTTGATTTAGAGGCGGATTTCACCTTTGAGTCTTCTGAGCAAGCCTGGGCGGCCCTCTTGTGGGCTTTGGAGATTAAGGATGCTCAGCCATTTTTGAAGGCATGGAAAACCTCACGACAATTTGCCAAGCAGGTTCAGGATTTGCTGACCATTTTGGCTTTGCGAGAAGAAGGAGAGCTGAGCAAGCGCGATTGTTACCGCTTTGATTTGGATTCCCTTCTACAAGCCGAAAGTCTTCGTCAGGCCCAAGGAAAAGAAGTCAACCCACAAGCCATCAAAGAAACTTACCATAGTTTGACCATTCATGATAAGAAAGAAATTCAGATTAACGGTGGAATTTTGATTAAGGAATATGGTTACCAGCCAGGACCAGACTTGGGAGAGATTTTAACAGAGATTGAGTTTGCCATTGTCGATGGAGAGTTGGAAAACGACCGTCAAGCCATCCATACTTACCTGAGGGAGAAAAAATGAGTGATTTTATCGTTGAAAAACTAAGCAAATCCGTCGGTGATAAGACCGTTTTTAAGGATATTTCTTTTATCATCCATGACTTGGATAGAATCGGTCTAATAGGTGTCAATGGAACGGGTAAGACCACTCTGTTAGACGTTCTTTCTGGTGTTTCTGGCTTTGATGGGGATGTCAGTCCCTTTTCGGCAAAGAATGACTATAAGATTGGCTACTTGACCCAGGATCCTGATTTTGATGATAGCAAGACAGTTTTGGATACGGTTCTCTCCAGCGACCTCAAGGAAATCCAGTTGATTCGTGAGTATGAGTTAATCATGCTCAATTACAGTGAGGACAAGCAGGCTCGTTTGGAACGGGTCATGGCAGAGATGGATTCTCTCCAAGCCTGGGAAATTGAAAGCCAGGTCAAGACGGTCCTCAGCAAGCTGGGTATTCAGGACTTGTCGACTCCAGTTGGTGAATTGTCAGGCGGTCTGAGAAGACGGGTTCAGTTGGCGCAAGTTCTCCTAGGCAACCACGACCTCTTGTTACTGGACGAGCCGACCAACCACTTGGACATTGCGACCATTGAGTGGCTGACTCTCTTTTTGAAAAATTCCAAGAAGACAGTTCTCTTTATCACCCACGATCGCTATTTCCTAGATGCACTATCAACGCGGATTTTCGAGTTGGACCGAGCAGGCTTGACCGAGTATCAGGGAAATTATCAGGACTATGTTCGTCTCAAGGCTGAGCAAGATGAGCGTGACGCTGCTCTCCTTCACAAAAAGGAGCAACTCTACAAACAAGAATTGGCTTGGATGCGCAGACAACCGCAAGCGCGTGCGACCAAGCAGCAGGCTCGTATCAATCGTTTCCACGATTTGAAAAAGGAAGTTTCAGGTGGCGTTGCTGATACAGACTTGACCATGAACTTTGAAACCAGTCGGATTGGGAAGAAAGTCATCGAGTTTCAGGATGTTTCCTTTGCCTATGAAAACAAGCCCATTTTGCAAGATTTTAATCTCTTGGTGCAAGCCAAAGACCGTATCGGAATCGTTGGGGACAACGGTGTCGGGAAGTCAACTCTGCTTAATCTCATCGCAGGAAGTCTTGAGCCGACTAAAGGTCAAGTTATCATCGGTGAGACGGTTCGCATCGCCTATTTTTCTCAACAAATTGAAGGTTTGGATGAAAGCAAACGGGTTATCAATTACCTGCAGGAAGTAGCAGAAGAGGTTAAGACCAGTGGTGGTTCTACGACTTCCATTGCAGAGTTGCTAGAGCAGTTTCTCTTCCCACGTTCGACGCATGGAACCTTGATTGAGAAATTGTCTGGTGGAGAGAAAAAACGCCTTTATCTTCTCAAATTGCTCTTGGAAAAACCCAATGTTCTTCTTTTGGACGAGCCGACCAATGACCTAGATATTGCGACTTTGACAGTCTTGGAAAATTTCTTACAGGGCTTTGCAGGTCCTGTCTTGACAGTTAGCCACGACCGTTATTTCTTGGATAAGGTAGCGACCAAGATTCTCGCCTTTGAGAATGGCAAGATTCGTCCTTTCTTTGGCCATTACACCGACTACCTTGATGAAAAAGCCTTTGAAACAGAGATGGCCAATCAAGTGCAAAAGGCCGAAAAGGAGAAAGTGGTCAAGGTCCGTGAAGACAAGAAACGCATGACCTACCAAGAAAAGCAGGAGTGGGCAAGCATTGAAGGCGAAATTGAAGCCTTGGAAAATCGTATCGCTGCTATTGAAGAAGAAATGCAGGCAAATGGCTCTGACTTTGGTAAGCTGGCTACTCTCCAAAAAGAACTGGATGAGAAAAACGAAGCACTCCTTGAAAAATACGAACGTTATGAATATTTAAGTGAGTTGGCATGATGGAAGAAAAAGTCATTAAACGTAGTCCCAAGAAAATCATTTGGAATGCCTTGTTTGGCCTAGCTTCGGTGCTTTTCTTCTTGTTACCTCTCTATTATCTCCATTCGTATTCGGAAAAGGGGACGGGACTTCATACGATAAGTCTTTTGTTAATGCTGCTTGTACTTTTTTGCGCTGGAGTAGTTGTTTATCAGACATACAGGTTGTTAAGCTCCGATAAGGAATATTTGAGATGTACTGTCGAGGGGTTTTACTACAAACAAAATCCAAAGAAACCTAGTCATTTCTACGCTTGGGCAGATGTAGAGGACTTTTCCTTCTCTCGGATTCGAGGGAAGTATAGGGATTCTTATCGGATTGAAGTCTATTTTAAAAACAAGGAAAATGTGAAATCCCAATTCTTTCTAGCTCTGTTGAAGAGAAGGATTCTCCCTTTTCATCAGTCAGCAGATTTAATTATCCCGATCTTTCTACTAGATGTAGGACTTCCTGAAAGGGTCTATGATGCCATGAAGTACTATGAAAGAGAATGGCGTATCGAACAAAATCGTCAAGCAAGAAAAGAGGCAAAACAAGCTTCGAAAAGCAAATCTTCCAAACCGTCATAGTCCGTCTTTGCTTAAAGTGGAATAATCAAAAAGGCCCTATCCACTGGATAGGGTCATTGTTTGTCTTCTTTTTTAGTTTCCTGATGGAAGATGTTTTGCCAAGTTTCATGGCGACGCCAGATACTGGTATGGACGATACCATCTAGCTCATAGCAAATGAGTTTGGTTTTCTGACTAATGGAGGTAATCTGAATGTCCTTAATCGCAGCACTAAGTTCTTTTTCAGACTTATAAGCCTCTTTATCCATCTGCTCTCCATCTTGACGGATATAGAGAAAGTCCTCAGCAAGGAGTTCTTCTAGCTGATTTCCTTGGTCAATCAATTGCTCACGCATGAGCAGTTTTTTATAGACATTGTCTAAAATCTCGTCCTCAGGTATGGGAGCTGGCTCGATATGGACATCGGTATCAAAGACTCCAAAACGCTCTTCCAGCATGGACTCGACCTGGTCCGCAATCTCATGACTTTCATAGACTGATAGGTCAGGATTCATTTCCAGGGTGATATCAAGGTAGATATTGCTACCGTAGGTCCGCCCTCTTTGGGACTTGACCTTACTAATCTTTGGAATCTCCATGATGGCCTTTTGGTAGTCCTCTAGCAGACGGTCATCAAAACCATCTGAAAGACTGAAGGAAGACTCGATAAAGATATCATAGGCTGTTTTTAAGATAAAGAAGGTGATGATGATAGCGACCAATTTATCCACGATAGGGTAATTGAAACTGCTGGCTAAGATAGCAATGGAAGTCCCAAGCGAGGTGACAGCATCGGAAAGATTGTCCTTAGCAGCTGCTTTGAGAGCCTTGGATTTGGATTTCTTACTGAGGCGTGTATTGTAGAGATAGACCACAAACATAATCGCTGCAGAAATGATTCCTAGAGTTGCACCCAGAGGATCAATGGGTGTTTGTTCCCGACTAAGGATTTTCTGAATGGTGTCCCGAAGTACATCAAAACCAACATAGAACATGATGATGGAAGTAATCAAGCTAGCCAAATCTTCAATCTTCCAGTGACCAAAGCTATGGTCACGGTCTGCAGGTTGGCGGGCCATCCGAATCCCAATCAAGAGAGCAACATTTCCAATAATATCGGATACGTTGTTGAAACCATCTGCCACCAAACTGGAAGAATGCAGGAGGTGACCAGTTGCCAATTTTGCTGCAGACAAGAGGAGGTAAGTCGAAATGCTGATAATGGCTCCACGTTCTGCCAATTTGAGATTTGACATGGATTGGTTCATCGGGCTTCCTTTCTAGTCATATAGTATTCTTACATTATACTGGTTTTCAAAGGAAAATTCAAATTTAGTCTTGTTTCATCGGATTTAAACCCTTGAAAATTGTTCAAATTTTGATATAATAGTACTACTCAAGGGAGTAGCTGGCAGAAACCTGTGATAGTGTCGTCATTCCGAATTGTATACTGAAAAGTATGTTTTCCGGCACTATCTTAAACAGCGAGACTTGTTATGATTAACAGGTCTCTTTTTGTTTGTCGTGAAAAGATAGGACAGAAAGAGAGTCTGTTTTGCACACAATGTCAAGGAGGAGACACATGTCAAAAGAACAAAAACGCCAAGCGTTTTATACTCAGAGTCCTGAAGAGGTCTTGAAGTCAGTAGAAGCAACTGAGCAAGGCCTTTCGTCAAGCGAAGCGCAGAAACGCCTAGCTGAATATGGACGCAATGAACTGGAAGAGGGTGAGAAAAAATCACTCCTAGTCAAGTTTATCGAGCAATTTAAGGATTTGATGATTATTATTTTGGTGGCTGCAGCCATCTTGTCTGTCATAACTTCTGGTGGGGAAGATATCGCAGATGCCATCATTATTCTAGCCGTTGTTATCATCAACGCAGCCTTTGGTGTTTACCAAGAAGGAAAAGCAGAAGAAGCCATCGAAGCCCTCAAGTCTATGTCTAGTCCAGCTGCTCGCGTTCTTCGTGATGGACACATGGCTGAGATTGATTCCAAAGAATTGGTGCCAGGAGATATCGTTGCTCTAGAAGCAGGTGACGTCGTACCAGCAGACCTACGTTTGCTAGAAGCCAATTCACTTAAAATCGAAGAAGCGGCTCTAACAGGTGAGTCTGTTCCAGTCGAAAAAGACTTGACAGTTGAACTCGCTACAGATGCAGGTATCGGTGACCGTGTCAATATGGCTTTCCAAAACTCAAACGTTACCTACGGTCGTGGTCTTGGTGTTGTTGTCAATACAGGTATGTATACGGAAGTTGGTCATATCGCGGGTATGCTTCAAGATGCGGATGAGACGGACACACCACTCAAACAAAACTTGAACAACCTTTCTAAGGTCTTGACCTATGCTATTTTGGTCATTGCCCTTGTTACTTTTGTTGTTGGTGTCTTCATTCAAGGAAAAAATCCACTTGGTGAGTTGATGACCTCTGTTGCGCTTGCTGTTGCAGCCATTCCAGAAGGACTCCCAGCTATCGTAACCATCGTTCTTGCCCTTGGTACTCAAGTTTTGGCCAAACGAAACTCTATCGTTCGTAAGTTACCAGCAGTTGAAACGCTTGGTTCGACTGAAATCATCGCTTCTGATAAGACTGGTACGCTTACCATGAACAAGATGACAGTCGAGAAAGTCTTCTATGACGCAGTCCTACATGACTCAGCTGATGACATTGAACTTGGCTTGGACATGCCACTACTTCGTTCAGTTGTCTTGGCCAACGATACCAAGATTGATGCTGAAGGAAACCTGATCGGGGATCCAACGGAAACAGCCTTCATCCAGTATGCCTTGGACAAGGGTTACGATGTTAAAGGATTTTTAGAGCAATATCCTCGTGTAGCTGAGTTACCATTTGACTCAGATCGTAAACTCATGTCGACAGTTCATCCATTGCCAGATGGTAAATTCCTCGTAGCAGTCAAAGGGGCTCCAGATCAACTTTTGAAACGTTGTGTTGCTCGTGATAAAGCTGGAGATGTTGCTCCGATTGATGAGAAAGTCACTGAATTAATCCATACAAACAACTCTGACATGGCTCACCAAGCTCTGCGTGTTCTTGCGGGTGCTTATAAGATTATCGATAGTATTCCAGAAAATCCTACTTCTGAGGAGCTTGAAAACAACTTAATCTTTACTGGTTTGATTGGGATGATTGACCCTGAGCGTGCCGAAGCGGCAGAAGCCGTTCGTGTCGCTAAGGAAGCGGGAATCCGTCCAATCATGATTACTGGTGACCACCAAGACACAGCAGAAGCTATTGCCAAACGTTTGGGAATTATCGATGAAAATGACTCGGAAGACCATGTCTTGACAGGTGCTGAGCTTAACGAACTTTCTGATGAAGAATTTGAAAAAGTCGTTGGTCAATACTCTGTTTATGCGCGTGTATCTCCAGAACACAAGGTTCGTATCGTGAAAGCTTGGCAAAACCAAGGTAAGGTCGTTGCCATGACAGGTGACGGTGTTAATGACGCTCCGGCTCTGAAAACAGCCGACATTGGTATCGGTATGGGAATCACTGGTACTGAGGTTTCTAAGGGTGCATCTGACATGATTCTTGCAGATGATAACTTTGCGACTATCATTGTCGCAGTTGAAGAAGGACGTAAGGTCTTCTCAAACATTCAAAAGACTATTCAGTACTTGCTTTCTGCCAATACGGCTGAAGTATTAACCATCTTCCTATCAACCTTGTTTGGTTGGGATGTCTTGCAGCCAGTTCATCTCTTGTGGATCAACTTGGTAACCGATACCTTCCCAGCTATCGCTCTTGGTGTTGAACCAGCTGAGCCAGGTGTTATGACCCACAAACCACGTGGACGCAAATCAAGCTTCTTCTCAGGTGGGGTCATGAGTTCCATTATTTATCAAGGTGTACTCCAAGGTGCTCTCGTCTTGACTGTTTATGGTCTTGCTCTTGCCTATCCAGTTCATGTAGGAGACAACCAAGCCATTCACGCGGATGCCCTCACTATGGCCTTTGCAACGCTTGGTTTGATTCAGCTCTTCCATGCCTACAACGTCAAGTCTGTTTACCAATCCATCTTGACAGTCGGACCATTCAAGTCTAAGACCTTCAACTGGTCAATCTTGGTATCCTTCATTCTTCTTATGGCAACGATCGTTGTAGAACCACTTGAAGGTATCTTCCACGTAACCAAACTAGACTTGTCACAATGGGCTATTGTTCTAGCTGGAAGCTTCTCAATGATACTTATCGTCGAAATCGTCAAGTTTGTTCAACGTAAACTTGGTCTTGATAAGAACGCGATTTAAAAAGAAAGTCATCTTCGGATGGCTTTTTTTGTATTTGAGGGAAAGGACTAGAAGTTGCCCCCTTTTGTGCTATAATAAAGTAAAGATGTAAGGAGCGTAAGAGAATGGAAAAGAAAATTGTCCGAGATGTCTTATTCTTGTCGCAGGTCTCGAAACCTGCAAGTCAGGAAGACCTTTATCTGGCTAAGGATTTGCAGGATACCCTGCTGGCTAATCGCGAGACCTGTGTCGGTCTAGCGGCCAATATGATTGGTGTGCAGAAGCGTGTCATTATCTTTAATCTTGGCTTGGTTCCCATGGTTATGTTTAATCCCGTTCTCCTTTCCTACATAGGACCTTACGAGACAGAGGAAGGGTGTTTGTCCTTGACTGGGGTGCGATCAACAACTCGTTATGAAACGATTACGGTTTCCTATCGAGATAGTAAGTGGCAGGAACAGACCATTACGTTAACAGGTTTTCCAGCTCAGATCTGCCAACATGAACTGGATCATTTGGAAGGACGGATTATTTAGGAGGAATTCAGATGAAACGCATACTATTTGAACTTGTTTTTATCGCAACGACCTGGTATATATTTTTACCACCCTTCAATCTGACTAGTTGGGAATTCATCTTCTTTCTCTGTGGGCATTTGGTGGTGATGGGGATTTTGTTTAGTTTCCGCAAGGATACCAATCTCCTCAAAACTGTTCACCTACGCCATGGCAAGGCTACCAAAGATCTCAATCTAGAAGGATTCCTTTTTACCAAACTTAGTAGAGGATTGTTTCTGACTGCAGCTATCATTTTTGCCCTTGCTGGTCTGGTAAGCCTAGTAACCTCTAGCTTTTTCCAAGCAAAAAATTATGCTAATGTGGTGTCTATCACAGAAAAAGATTTTAAAGATTTTCCTAAGAGTGATACCAGTAAGGTTCCAATCCTAGATCGGAGCACTGCAGAGAAGATTGGAGATCGTTATCTAGGCTCTCTGACGGATAAGGTCTCCCAGTACGTAGCAGCAGATACTTATACCCAGCTGACGGTTGATGGCAAACCTTATCGAGTAACTCCTTTGGAGTATGCCGACCCGATCAAATGGTTTAATAATCAGTCCAAGGGAATTGGCGAGTATATCAAGGTTGATATGGTGACAGGAAATGCGGAATTGGTGGATTTAAAAACGCCAATGAAGTATTCAGACTCCGAGTATTTTAACCGAGACGTCAAACGTCATCTTCGGATCAAGTACCCAACCAAGATTTTTAAAACGCCCTCCTTTGAGGTGGATGATGAAGGCAATCCTTTCTATGTAGCAACCGTTTATCAAAAGCAGTTTGGTCTAGGAGTACCTCGTCCGTCATCTGTTATTATTTTAGACGCTACCAATGGAGAAACCAAGGAATACAGCTTGGATGAAGTGCCAGAATGGGTGGATCGTGTCTATCCAGCGGAAGAAACCATCGAGCAAATCAATTACAACGGCAAGTATAAAGACGGTTTCTGGAATGCCTTGATCTCTAAGAAAAATGTTACCCAAACGACAGAGGGCTATAACTATCTTTCTATCGGAAATGACATTTATCTCTACACGGGGGTGACTTCAGCAAATGCTGACGAAAGTAATTTAGGTTTTATCCTTGAAAACATGCGTACAGGTGAAATCACCAAGTACAATCTAGCATCAGCAACCGAAGAATCTGCCCGTGCTTCTGCAGAAGGAGCAGTGCAAGAGAAGGCCTACAAGGCTACCTTCCCTATCCTTGTTAATCTCAATGACAAGCCTCTCTATATCATGGGCTTGAAGGACAATGCAGGCTTGGTCAAGGAGTATGCATTGGTTGATGCAGTAGAGTACCAAAACGTCATCGTAGCAACTACGGTAGATGAACTCCTCAGCAAATATGCCAATAAAAATGACCTCGAGCTGGATAATGAAACGGTGGAAAGTATCAAGGGAGTGGTTTCAGACCTTAAATCAGCTGTTATCAAGGGGGATACCGTCTACTTCTTTAAAGTTGATGGCAAGATTTATAAGGTCAAGGCTTCAGTGTCAGACGACCTACCTTACCTTGAAAATGGCCAATCCTTTGAAGGTCAAGTTGGAAAAGATAATTATCTCAAGACCTTTAAAGTACAATAATACTCTTCAAAAATCAAATTCAAACTACGTCAGCGTCGCCTTGCCGTACTCAAGTACTGCCTGCGGCTAGCTTCCTAGTTTGCTCTTTGATTTTCATTGAGTATAAAAATAGGTTTTCTCAGTTCAAGGAGAAAAAAGATAAATTCTTATCTATCTTAACAAGCTTAGCTGGCACAGCCCTTGTTCTCGTGGCTATCTGGTTAGAATGGCCAAAATAAACAGAGAAACCTCGGTGTGAACCGAGGTTTTTAAGATGAAATTCTTGGTCGTGATTGAAAAATATGCTACACTAACAATATGAAAATTTTAATCCCAACAGCCAAAGAAATGAACACAAACCTTCCTCTTGTCGAAGCGCTCCCTTTGAGGGAAGAAAGTCAGGCAGTCCTTGACTCACTGGCTCACTACTCAGCTAGTGAATTAGAGACTTTTTATAAGGTATCTGCCGAGAAAGCAGAAGAAGAGTACACTAATATTCAAGCTCTAAAAGATCAGAGGGCTAAGAATTATCCAGCCCTGAAACTCTTTGACGGTCTCATGTATCGCTACATCAAACGAGATGGGTTAACCGAGGCTGAACAAACCTATCTTGAAGATCATGTTTTAATTACATCAGCTTTGTATGGCGTAGTTCCAGCCCTATCTCCCATGGCTCCTCACCGTTTGGACTTTTTGATGAAATTAAAAGTAGCTGGTAAAACACTCAAGACTCATTGGAAGTCAGCCTACGATGAGGCGCTACAGGATGAGGACTTGATATTTTCTCTTTTGTCATCAGAGTTTGAAACTGTATTTTCTAAGGAAATCAGAGAAAAGATGGTGACCTTCAAATTTATGGAGGACAAGGTAGGTCAGTTGAAAATCCACTCAACCATTTCAAAAAAAGCCCGTGGCGCCTTTTTGACCGCCTTGATAGAGGGGCAGGTCAAAACAGTCGAACAAGCTCGCAAGCTCAGTTTTGCAGGCTTTGACTACCGACCTGATTTATCAAGCGACTCAGAACTCGTCTTTGTGAAACAAGCATAAAACCAGCTCATTCGAGCTGGTTTTTGCTGGATTAGTTGATTGCTACAAGAAGGTCTTCAGCTTGTTTGGCAAGTGATGAAGCAGTTGTTTCTTCTAACACCAATTTTCCGTCTGCCCAAGCAGAGTCATTGACACGAGCAGCTGTAAAATCACCAACGACTTGTGTACGGATAAATGGCAAGAGGTCTTTGTAAATAGCAAAGAGTTGATCGTGACCAGCATTGGCTACAGATGAGACAGTAACAAACTTGTCTTGGAGGGCAGAAGCACCACGTGTATCAGACAAGTCAATGGCGCGAGAGAGCCAGTCAAGCAAGTTTTTCACTGTTCCAGGGATAGAGAAGTTGTAGACTGGAGAGAAGATCCAGATAGCATCCGCAGCAAGGACTGCTTCACGAGCAGCAGCTACAGCTGGATGAGTTGGAACTTCCAAATCTTGGCTGAAGAGAGGAACAGCTGAGTAATCAAGATAGCTAACTTCTGCTTTTCCAGCAAGTGCTTTTTCAGCTTCGAGGGCCATTTGGTGGTTGAAAGAACCTTGGCGAAGTGAACCGACGATAAATAGTACTTTTTTAGACATGATGTGTCTCCTTTAGTTTAAAATTCAAAGAGCGAGCCCTTTTGTTACCATCTATGTTACAACAAATGATACTAATTAGCAATAATTTTGCTCACAAATTTTTAAATTTTTTTAAAATGCGGATTAAATCTTCCTTTTCGCCATCTTCCAAGATGCTGAGTGCTTCTACGATCGAATCGATATGGTCAGGAAGAACCTCTTCGATTTTTCTGCGTCCTGCAGGTGTTAATTTCAGGAAAAAAGAGCGACGATCCTTGGAGTCGCAAGTTCTAGAAATCCACCCATCTCGAACCATATTTCGAATGACAACAGTCATGTTTCCAGAAGTGGCCAACATTTTTTCAATCAAATCCTGAATGCGTAGTTCCCCCTTGCTATAGAGGGTTTCCAAAACTGAAAATTGAGTGGGTGTTAGCCCGTGTTCTTTAGCGGCTTTGGCTTCATATGGTTTAAAGGTTCGTAGGGCTTTATTGAGGACAATAGCTGTTTTTAAGTCTAGTTGATTATCGGAAATTTTCTTTTTCAAATATTGTTTCATAAGGTTATTTTATCAATAATGAGAGAGAAAAACAAGAACTTACATTTTATAGGAAAAGAATCTTAGAATGTTCCTGTCTTCACTTGTAATAAAGAAGGAGAGATGGTAAAATAGACGAGTGAAACTAAGACAGAAAAAAGCAAAAAACAAGCTACTTTTACAGTATGGAATCGGCATTGCTCTGGTAGTACTAGTCATGACCACTTCCTTCCTTTATCTGATATCACTCAGCATGAAACCCTATCAAGATGCTAGGGTTGAAGGAGAAAAACTGGCCAAGCAGTATGCTGAATTGGAAAAGGCAGATCAGGTTGATTTCTATAATGGACTAGAAGGTTATTACAGCATTTTAGGACATAATAAAAAGCAAGAGGCCATTGCCGTACTGATTGAAAAGAATGACCACAAGATTTATGTTTATCAGCTTGATAAGGGGATTTCTCAAGACAAGGCAGCGACGATTTCGAGGGAAAAAGGAGCTAGCGACATTGACAAGATTACCTTTGGTCGTTATCAGGACAAGCCGATTTGGGAAGTCAAGTCAGGAAACCAGTACTATCTGGTCGACTTTGAAACAGGAGCAGTGATCCAATAAGGAGGGCATATGAAACTATCCAAACGTGTACTAGAAATGGAAGAAAGCGTCACTCTAGCTAGTGATGCAAGAGCCAAAGCATTAAAAGCTCAGGGAAAAGACGTTCTTTTCTTAACCTTGGGACAGCCTGATTTTCATACTCCTGAAAACATTCAGGATGCAGCGGTAGAAGCGATTCGAGATGGACGAGCTTCCTTTTATACAGTTGCTTCAGGCCTACCAGAGTTAAAAGCGGCGGTTAATACCTATTTTGAACGCTACTATGGGTATTCCGTAGCGGCTAACGAGGTTACCTTTGCCACAGGTGCTAAGTTCTCTCTCTATACCTTTTTTATGGCCGTGGTCAATCCAGGTGATGAGGTCATCATCCCTACACCATACTGGGTTAGTTATGGAGACCAAGTCAAGATGGCAGAAGGTGTGCCAGTTTTTGTCCAGGCCAAGGAAGACAATTACTTTAAAGTAACAGTAGAGCAGCTAGAAGCAGCCCGAACAGATAAGACCAAGGTCTTGGTTCTCAATTCGCCATCGAATCCGACTGGTATGATTTACTCTCGTGAGGAACTCAGGGCTATCGGAAATTGGGCTGTTGCGCATGATGTCCTTATCCTAGCAGATGATATTTATGGACGTCTGGTTTATAACGGGAACGAATTTGTTCCAATTTCTAGTTTGTCAGAAGCCATTCGCAAGCAAACCATTGTGATTAACGGTGTATCTAAGGCCTATGCCATGACTGGTTGGCGGGTAGGTTATGCTGTGGGAAATCCTGAAATTATCGCTGCTATGAGCAAACTAACAGGACAAACAACCTCCAATCTGACTGCCGTATCGCAATATGCTACCATTGAAGCCCTAACTGGGCCACAAGACTCTGTCGAAACCATGCGTCAGGCTTTTGAGGAACGTTTGAACACTATTTACCCTCTCTTGTGCCAAGTGCCAGGATTTGAAGTTGTCAAGCCCCAAGGAGCCTTTTATCTTTTCCCAAATGTTAAGAAAGCGATGGAGATGAAGGGCTATACCGATGTTACGGAGTTTACAACAGCTATCCTTGAAGAAGTCGGTCTTGCCTTGATTACAGGAGCAGGATTTGGGGCGCCAGAAAATGTTCGTCTCAGTTATGCAACTGACTTGGACACCTTGAAAGAAGCGATTCGTCGTTTGCATCAATTTATGGAAAAATAAAACTTAGAATCTTCGCCTTTTTGGCGAAGATTTTTTGTAACGAAAATCTCGCGATTTTTCTCTAGTAGAACCTAGCTATCACATTCTATTTATGGTAAAATAGTGGGTAATGATGTCTTCGGACAAGTTAAACGAAAAAAGGAAGATAGATTATGACAAAACGTGTAACAATTATCGATGTAAAAGACTACGTTGGTCAAGAAGTGACCATCGGAGCCTGGGTTGCCAATAAATCAGGAAAAGGGAAAATTGCCTTCTTGCAATTGCGTGATGGAACAGCCTTCTTCCAAGGTGTAGCCTTTAAACCAAACTTTGTAGAAAAATTTGGTGAAGAGGTAGGTCTTGAAAAATTTGAAACGATCAAACACTTGAGTCAAGAAACTTCTGTTTATGTGACAGGAATTGTCAAAGAAGACGAACGTTCTAAGTTTGGCTATGAGTTGGATATTACAGACATCGAAGTGATCGGTGAATCTCAAGACTACCCTATCACACCAAAAGAACACGGAACAGACTTCTTGATGGACAACCGTCACTTGTGGCTCCGTTCTCGCAAGCAAGTGGCTGTGATGCAAATCCGTAACGCTATCATTTATGCAACTTATGAGTTCTTTGACAAGAACGGCTTCATGAAGTTTGATAGCCCAATTCTTTCAGGAAATGCGGCAGAAGATTCAACTGAACTCTTTGAAACTGACTACTTTGGAACGCCAGCCTACTTGAGCCAATCAGGTCAACTTTACCTAGAAGCAGGAGCTATGGCTCTTGGCCGTGTCTTTGACTTTGGTCCAGTATTCCGTGCGGAGAAATCAAAAACGCGCCGTCACTTGACTGAGTTCTGGATGATGGACGCAGAGTATTCTTACTTGACACACGATGAGTCACTTGATTTGCAAGAAGCTTACGTAAAAGCCCTTCTTCAAGGTGTCCTTGACCGTGCACCTCAAGCCTTGGAAACCTTGGAACGTGATACAGAGCTCTTGAAACGCTACATTGCAGAGCCATTCAAACGCATCACTTACGATCAAGCCATTGACCTCTTGCAAGAGCATGAAAACGATGAAGATGCTGACTACGAGCATTTGGAACATGGCGATGACTTTGGTTCACCACACGAAACGTGGATTTCAAACCACTTTGGTGTGCCGACATTTGTTATGAACTACCCAGCAGCTATCAAGGCCTTCTACATGAAACCAGTTCCTGGAAATCCAGAGCGCGTGCTTTGTGCAGACTTGCTCGCACCAGAAGGTTACGGAGAAATCATCGGTGGTTCTATGCGTGAGGAAGACTACGATGCCCTTGTAGCTAAGATGGATGAACTTGGTATGGATCGTACAGAGTATGAATTCTATCTTGACCTTCGTAAATACGGTACAGTTCCACACGGAGGATTTGGTATCGGTATCGAGCGTATGATAACCTTCGCAGCTGGAACCAAACACATCCGTGAAGCCATTCCATTCCCACGTATGTTGCATCGTATCAAACCATAAAATGAATCCAAACGCCCTTAGGGCGTTTTTTCAAAGTAGAAGAAAGAAGAGGTGGAGAACATGTAAAGCACAGCTTAACAAGTGACAAACACAAAGATACAAATACACTTGTTAAAGGAGAAACTATGTTTAAACGAAATTACCGGAAGAATATCGGTCTCATGGCTGGTGTGGAATTTTTTGCCTTTCTGGGCATTACCAGCTTTTGGATTCTATTTCTCAGTCAAAACGGGATGTCGCTTTGGCAGATTGGCTTATTGGAAAGTATTTTTCATGCCACCAGTGTCATCTGTGAAATTCCCTCAGGAATGTTAGCTGACCGCTATTCCTATAAAACCAATCTATATTTAAGTCGAATAGCTGGGATTGCCTCGTCTATTCTCATGTTAGCAGGGCAAGGTAATTTTTGGATTTACGCACTCGCTATGGTGGTGAGTGCCTTGTCTTATAATTTTGATTCGGGGACGAGTGCAGCCATGGTTTATGATTCGGCCGTGGAGGCTGGATTAAAAGAGCGCTACTTGTCTATCTCCAGTTTTATGTCAGGAGTCGCAGAAGGGACTCGGTCTTTGGGGACCGTTTTAGCGGGATTTTTTGTCCATGGTCAATTGCACTTGACCTACTATATCATGATTGTTACTTCTATAATCGTTCTTTTCCTAACTTGGATGCTAAAAGAGCCTAGTGTTAAAGCGCAAAAATCTGAGCGTTTGACGATGAAAAAAATAATCTGGACTGTCAAAGAGGAGTTGCGGAGAAACCCCAGTCTTTTTAGTTGGATGATTCTTTCCCAAATCATCGGGACACTGATGTGCATGTTTTATTTTTACTATCAAAATCAACTTCCTGACTTAGAAGGGTGGCAGATTTCGATGGTCATGTTGATGGGCAGTGTTTTGAATATCTGGGCAGTTTATCTAGCAAGTAAGATTGGAAAGAGGTATTCAGCCTTAAAACTCTTTCCCATTCTTGTACTCTTGACGGGAGGAACTTATTTGCTTTCCTACTTTGGTACGCCGCTGATTTATATTTTGGTTTATTTGATCAGTAACGCCTTATATGCTCTCTTTCAGCCGATTTTTGATAATGATTTACAAAAGCGACTCCCAAGTGAGGTACGGGCAACCATGCTAAGTGTCTACTCTATGATGTTCAGCCTAAGCATGATTATCATTTTTCCTCTGACGGGATGGTTGATTGATTATCTAGGATTTGTAGTAGCCTTCCTTTACTTAGGGCTCATTTTAGTACTAGCCAGCTTTTTGCTATTTTTCATTTTGAAAGAGATGGCTGGAGCTTTGAAACTGGAAGAGGATGTTATTTCTAAGTAATAAAGTTATTTTTTCACTTTTATCTTTTTTACTTGCTATCTATCAGTTTTTCTAGTATAATAGTTTATTGTGAGCAAACCTCACTTACCCCTTGCAAAGACTAGGGGTCATTAGACCAAAAGGAGGAAATATCAATGGCTAAATACGAAATTCTTTATATCATTCGTCCAAATATTGAAGAAGAAGCGAAAAACGCTTTGGTAGCACGTTTTGACTCTATCTTGACTGACAACGGTGCAACTGTTGTTGAATCAAAATCATGGGAAAAACGTCGTCTTGCATATGAAATCCAAGATTTCCGCGAAGGACTTTACCACATCGTTAACGTTGAAGCAAACGATGACGCAGCTCTTAAAGAGTTTGACCGTCTTTCAAAAATCAACGCTGACATTCTTCGTCACATGATCGTCAAACTTGACGCGTAAGAAGGTAAATTATGATTAACAATGTTGTACTTGTAGGGCGTATGACACGTGACGCTGAGTTGCGTTATACCCCATCAAATGTAGCAGTTGCGACTTTTACTCTTGCAGTAAACCGTACATTTAAGAGTCAAAATGGCGAACGTGAGGCTGATTTCATCAATGTCGTTATGTGGCGCCAACAGGCTGAAAATCTTGCTAACTGGGCTAAGAAAGGCTCTCTTATCGGGATCACAGGCCGTATCCAGACTCGTAGTTACGATAACCAGCAAGGACAACGTGTCTACGTAACAGAAGTCGTGGCTGAGAATTTCCAAATGTTGGAAAGCCGCGGAGTGCGTGAAGGACATACAGGTGGAGCTTATTCTGCACCAACTGCTGGTCAATCAGCACCTGCAAATCCAGTACCAGACTTTTCACGTTCTGAAAATCCATTTGGAGCAACCAATCCATTGGACATTTCAGATGATGATTTACCATTCTAATGGACAATTAATACTATAAAGGAGAAAAAACATGGCTCAACAACGTCGTGGCGGATTCAAACGCCGTAAAAAAGTTGATTACATCGCAGCAAACAAAATTGAATATGTTGATTACAAAGATACTGAGCTTCTTAGCCGTTTCGTTTCAGAACGTGGGAAAATCCTTCCTCGTCGTGTAACAGGAACTTCAGCTAAAAACCAACGTAAAGTAACAACAGCTATCAAACGCGCTCGCGTAATGGCTTTGATGCCTTTCGTAAACGAAGATTAAAAAAGAGGTCCAGTGGACCTCTTTTTCATGAGCTCGGAAATAAGAAAGCGAATTAAGACCCTTACGGGTCTTTTTTTCAGGTCTGAGTGGACCTCTTTTTCAGATTTTATAGGACTTTGTTAGAAAGGATTCCCTGTTGACCTAGTAAGATTCTTTTGTCTTACTAGGTTTTTTCTTTTAATCTTTATTATCGTGCTATAATGGTAGGAGAAAGCTATAAAGGAGCAGCTTATGAAGACGACATGTTCAATTAGAAAAATGCAAGAATCTGACATAAAAGAACTATCTCGAGGATTTATCAGCCAAGGTTGGCCAAGTAGAGAGGAGATTTTAACTCGATACTTTAAGGAGCAAGAATGTGGGGAGAGAGAAGTCTTAGTTGCAGAGGTTGAGGGTGCTTTAGCGGGTTATATCACAATTTTGCCCTGCGCTAAGCAGGGTCCCTTTGCTGGAATGGCTCCAGAACTTTCAGATTTCAATGTATTTGAACCTTTTCAAAATCAAGGTATTGGAAATCTCTTGCTGGAAGAAGCAGAAAAACGAGTTAGGCTCATATCGGATAATGTGACCCTTGGTGTTGGGCTCCATTCAGGGTATGGACCTGCCCAGAGATTGTACATCAAACGAGGCTATATTCCAGATGGGACGGGTGTTTGGTATCAGAACCATCAACCGGCCATGAATGCGGTTTGTGAAGATATTGGAGAATTGGTCTTGTATCTGTCGAAAAATTTGTTTTAAGACAGATTTTATAAGATTTAAATTTTAAATATAGTAAACAATCACAGTCCCTTTTTCATTCGGAAAAGGGATTTTTTGTTTGAAATTGTTTGATTTATTCTTCAAAGTAGTAAAATATAATTGTTTGAATTATCAAGATAAAAATAAATATCGAAAAAAACATATAAGGTTTAGTTTTTTTAAATACGGATTCTTTTGAAAAGTCTTAAAAATTCCTAAAATAAGGCTTTTTAAAGGTTGTAAATAATATTGTTACAAAAAGGTTACAAATTGTTAAAATTAAATTAAATGAAATAATATAATTTGGAAAAAATTTGACATATAAATTAATTGACGGTAAAATAATTAAGATAATCAAATTAATTGATTTGCGTAATAATTCGATATAAAGATTAATCTGATGTGTCAAATTTTATTATAGTAGAAGGATAGCATAATGAAGAAATTGAAAGTGATGGTTGTTTTTGGAACACGACCAGAAGCCATCAAAATGGCCCCTTTAGTGTTAGAATTGCAAAAACATAGTGACAGCATTGAGACAATCATAGTTGTGACAGCTCAGCACCGTCAAATGCTTGATCAAGTTCTTGAAACTTTTAGCATCGAGCCACATTATGACCTGGATATTATGGGGAAAAATCAATCCCTCTTAGATATTACTGGAAAAATTTTAGAAAAGTTTGATCCAGTTGTTAAGCAAGAACTTCCAGATATAATTCTTGTTCATGGAGATACAACGACAACTTTTGCAGCAAGTTTAGTTGCTTTCTATAATCAGGTACGTATCGGCCACGTTGAAGCTGGTCTAAGGACATTTGATAAGTATTCTCCTTTCCCAGAAGAAATGAATCGTCAGATGACTGATAACCTAGCGGATCTCTATTTTGCTCCAACTAGTGAGAGTAAAGAAAATCTTCTCAAGGAAAATCATCCTGAGTCTGCTATTGTCATTACGGGAAATACAGCCATTGATGCCTTGAAACTAACCGTTCAATCGGATTACTACCATGAAGTTCTAGATCAATTGGATCCAGATAAGAAACTTGTATTGGTAACCATGCACCGTCGTGAGAATCAAGGTCAACCAATGAGAAATGTCTTTGCAGCTTTACGTGAGATGGTCGATCTTCATCAGGAAATTGAGGTTGTTTATCCTGTTCACCTTAGCCCTGCTGTGCAAGAAGCAGCAAACGATATCTTAGCTGGTCACGATCGTATTCACTTGATTGAGCCTTTAGATGTACTTGATTTTCATAATTTGGCTTCAAGAAGCAATTTTATCATGACTGACTCTGGAGGTGTTCAGGAAGAGGCACCTTCTCTCGGCAAACCTGTCCTTGTCCTTCGTGACACGACGGAACGTCCAGAAGGAGTAAGAGCAGGTACTTTGAAGTTAGTTGGTACGGATCCAGTACGTGTGAAAGAAGCGATGGCAGCACTCTTAACAGATGAAACTCTTTATAGACAAATGTTTCAGGCACCAAATCCTTATGGAGATGGAAGAGCCTCTGAACGAATCGTACAATCCATTCAACAGTACTTTGGGGCAGCAACTTCGGTATCTGAATTCAAAGGGGGGAAATAAGATAAAATGAAAAATTGGAGTCAATTTAAAAACTGGCTTATGGCTTTGCTTGCTTGTGAGGTCATTCTTTTGGTGCTTTGTTTTTTGTATGCTCGAGCAATCATTTTAGAACAAATCTTGTTTTTAGCTTTAGCCTTGTTTGCCGTGTTGGTATTATCTGACCTTTTGCTTACTTGGACCCTTATCTTAGCATTTGGCTTTGGACTTATCGTTTTGGTTGCGGGTGTGGTTTATATCCCAATCATTCAACTGATCTTCTTATTAATCAGTTTTCCACTTTTGATTGGGATTCTACTTAAGGTTCGTTATTATTTCTTCAAGGTGGCCTCAAAGGTACAAGAACAGGAGGACGCAGCTCGAGCAGATTATCAAGCGATGGTCGCTGAACAAAGTGATGTTACGGTTCAATCTCTATTGATTCACTGGGCACATGAAGATTTGTTCTTCCAGATTAAACCGAAAGAACATAACCAGATGCTCAGTCGAATTCAAGAGGTGATCGCTCAGGAGTTGAGTTACAATGATAAGCTCTATTACGTTTCGGATGGTAATTTTCTCGTTCTATCGAGTACTAACCAACATTCTTTGAAGGAACTTTACTTTAGTGGTTTGCAGGAGAAACTGAGCAGTTTAGTTTTTCATGGAGAAGATGGAAACCAAGGAATTCAATTTCAAACAGGTTACCTGATGATTAACTCTGAAAATAGAAGTAAATATAAAGACTACTCAGATGTTGCTAGTCATTTAAAGCGTCAACTCGAGACGGATGTAATTGTAGAATATTAGGAGGGAAACATGACTTTAACCGAACTATTTTTTGGTATTGCTTTGGGACTCAGTCTCTTTTTTGGCATTTGTTTTGTCATACTATTTATTGCTTATAGTGTACTTTACCATCGAGTGAATAAAAATTTTAAGGCGGTGAATCATGATTAGTCAAATCTTAATGATTTTTACTCTGCTTACTATTTGGATTTCTCTGGCTTGGGGTTTGGTAATTCTCTTTTCAGCAGTACACTTTTGGTTTAAGCACAGTGATTTTCGTGTAGATACTTCGCCACTACCTTATTATCCTAAGGTCACCATTGTTGTTCCTGCCCATAATGAGGATGTGGTTATTGCCCAAACAGCAAGAGCTATTTTGGACATGAATTATCCTCACGACCGTGTGGAATTGCTCTTGTTTGCGGATAACTGTTCGGATAACACCTATGCAGAATGTTTGTCTGTACAAGCCATGCCTGAATATGCTGAAAGAAATCTAACCATTATAGACCGTACTGGGACAGGAGGAAAAGCAGGTGTTCTAAACGATGCCCTTAAGATGGCAACAGGCGAATACATCTGTGTCTATGATGCGGATGCTATGCTTGAAAAGAACGCCCTTTATTTCCTTGTCAAAGAAGTGATGAAGGACCCTGAACGCCATGTGGCATCTTTCGGTCGAAACAAGACTCGAAATGCCAATCAAAATTTCTTGACACGTTGTATCAACCAAGAAATTGTTGTTACCCAGCGGGTGCACCATGTTGGGATGTGGCATCTCTTTAAAATTGGTCGTATCCCAGGAACCAACTTTATCATTCAAACCGACTTTGTAAAGAGCATCGGGGGTTGGAAAAATGGTGCCTTAACCGAGGATACCGATATTTCCTTCAAAATCATGCAGAGTGGTAAATTGATTGCCCTTGCTTATAACTCAGAGGCTTTCCAACAAGAACCTGAGACTTTAAAGAGTTACTATATGCAACGAAAACGCTGGGCTAAAGGAAATTACGAAGTTGTTCTCTCAAACTTTAAGCATCTATTTGGCGGAGCAAACTGGCGAGTTAAACTAGAAGTCTTTAACTATTCATGTGTTTTCTTTTGGTTTAACTTTGCCATTGTTCTATCAGATTTGATCTTCCTAGCGAATGTGCTAGCAATCTGTCTTAACCTATTCTTCCCAGATATCAGGGTTCCGTTCGCTTTTGATGCGGACAATATCTATATTGCCCAGCTCATGCTCTTTAACTGGATTCTCATGATTGGTCTCTATTTGATGCAAATTATGACGGCATTAGCAAGTCAGTTTGGACAAGCGACGACAAAGCAAATCTGGTTAGCTTTGGCTGCCTATTTCACTTATGCACAGATGTTTATCGTTGTTTCCATTGATTCCATTTCTTCAATCGTTCTGGACAAGATACTCCGACGAAAAGAAACCAAGTGGGTTAAAACCAAGCGATTTGCAGGATAGGAGGTTCTATGAAAACGAATAAATTAAAATATGTATGGTTTGTGCTCATCCTTTCTATCTTTTGTTTAACCTTGTTTTTGGCAAGAGGAAGGAGTAAAGTCGAGATGCGAAATCGTATTTACCGCCAATGGAGCCAACAGTTTCTGGTGACTAAGGGAGATCAGTCCTATGTCCGCACGACAAATGATTCTGAAGAAACAACAGTTCTATCAGAAGCCCAAAGTTACGGGATGCTCATAACAGTTTTAGCAGCCCAAAAAGGGCAAGCAAGTCAAGCAGATTTTGAGAATCTTTATCGTTACTACCAAAATCATCGTATTGAGGGAACGCAGTTGATGTCTTGGAAGCAAGTGATCAAAAATGATAGCGAAACGGTCGAGAAACAAAATGCAACTGATGGAGATCTCTATATCGCTTATTCTTTGATTGAAGCTGCCAAGCAGTGGCCAGATAAAGCGCAGGAATACCAAGCGCAAGCTAAAAAAATCTTAGAAGATATTCTTAAATACAATTACAATGAAGAGACAGGTGTTTTAACAGTAGGAAACTGGGCAAACAAGGATTCTGATTATTATTACTTGATGCGGACGTCTGATACTCTTCCTCACTATTTCCAATCTTTCTATGACCTGACTGGAAATAAACAGTGGTTAGATGTTAAGGATAAGATGCTTGGGCAATTGGAGCAAATCAGTTCTCATTCTGATACGGGTCTCTTGCCAGACTTTATCTGGGCTGAGAAGTCAGGGGCACGCCTTGTTGATGCCAATACTATCGAATCTCAATACGATGGAGCGTATTCTTATAACGCTTGTCGTTTGCCTTATCACCTGTCACAGAGCCAGGATGAAAGAAGCCAAAAACTCGTTCAAAAGATGATGGATTTCTTTATGAAAGAGCAACGCATTTATGCTGGATATGACTTGAATGGATCTGCCCTCAATCAATACCAGGCAGGTAGTTTCTTGGCACCGATTACCTATGCATCTGACAAGGGAGAAGGTTATCTAAAACTTCTTCAGCAAAATAAATACATTTTCACACAAGATTTACCTTTGGACAACTACTATGATGCAACGATGATTACCATGATTGCTCTAGAGATGTTCTAGGATGAAAAGAGAGGGCTAGTTTTACTGGCTCTCTTTTTGATAGGATTTTCATCTTTTTTCAAAAAGGGAATTTCATCAGCTTTATGGTATAATGGAAAGAGTGATAAAAAAGAGGTAGAGAGATGGATGCAAAATTAAAATACAAGGCAAAGAAGATTAGAATTGTCTTTTTTGATATTGATGATACCTTGCGTACGTCAAAGACGGGCTTTATTCCAGCTACAATTCCCACTGTTTTTAAGCAGTTGCGAGAGAAAGGGATTTTAACAGGTATCGCCTCTGGGCGAGGTATTTTCGGTGTTGTTCCAGAGATTCGTGAGCTCAAACCGGACTTTTTTGTAACCCTAAATGGGGCCTATATAGAAGATAAAAAAGGTCAGGTCATTTATCAACATCAGATTGACAAGTCAGATGTTGTGGAGTACATTTCTTGGACGAAGGAAGAGGGAATTGAGTACGGCCTGGTTGGTAGTCATGACGCCAAACTCTCCACGCGAACAGAACTGATCAGTGAAGCTATTGATCCGATTTATCCAAACTTGGATGTGGATCCTAACTTCCATGAAAAAGCAGATATTTACCAGATGTGGACCTTTGAGGATAAAGGGGATGACTTGCACCTACCAGAGTCTTTATCGGATAAACTTCGCATGGTGCGTTGGCATGAACATTCATCTGATATCGTGCCGATTTCAGGATCCAAAGCAACTGGTGTAGCCAAGGTTGTAGAACATCTAGGCTTGAAACCAGAGAATGTCATGGTCTTTGGGGATGGTCTCAATGACTTGGAACTCTTTGATTATGCTGGAATCAGTATTGCTATGGGAATTTCTCATGATAAAATCAAAGAAAAAGCAGATTATATTACAAAAACAGTAGAAGAAGATGGCATTTTTGATGCCTTAGAAGGATTTGGTATGGTAGAAAAAGAATTGCATTTCCCACAAGTAGACATTGAAACAGTAGAAGGTCCGCTAGCGACCATTAAAACAAATCACGGAGACTTGCGTATCAAGCTCTTCCCTGAACAGGCTCCCAAAACAGTAGCAAACTTTGTTGCTCTGTCAAAAGACGGTTACTATGATGGTGTGATTTTCCACCGAATTATCAAGGACTTTATGATCCAAGGTGGAGACCCAACTGGTACTGGTATGGGTGGTGAGTCAATCTACGGCGACTCTTTTGAAGATGAATTTTCAGAAGAACTCTACAATATCCGTGGTGCCCTTTCTATGGCCAATGCTGGTCCAAATACCAATGGTAGCCAGTTCTTTATCGTGCAAAACCAACATTTGCCATACTCTAAGAAAGAGATTGCGCGTGGTGGCTGGCCAGAACCAATAGCTGAGATTTATGCAGAACAAGGTGGAACTCCTCACCTTGACCGTCGTCATACTGTTTTCGGGCAGTTGCTAGATGCTGAATCTTTTGCGGTCTTGGATGCCATTGCAGCTGTTGAGACAGGTGCAATGGACAAGCCAGTTGAAGATGTAGTAATTGAAACGATTGAAATTGAGGACTAGAATGAAAATTGGTGATAAGCTAAACGGGCGTATTACAGGAATTCAGCCCTATGGTGCCTTTGTCGAGTTAGAGACAGGGGTGACAGGGCTGATTCACATCTCGGAGATTCGGACGGGATTTATTGAAAATATCTATGACATTTTAAAAATTGGCGATGAAGTTCAAGTTCAGGTGGTGGATTTTGACGAATACACTGGGAAGGCCAGTCTTTCTATCCGTACCTTGGAAGAGGAAAAACATCAATTGCCAAGACGGAGACGTTTTTCAAATGATCGGATCAAGCACGGTTTTGCACCACTTGGACGAATGATGCCTGTTTGGACGCGTGAGGCATTAGAGCATTTAAAGAAGAAGCCATAAATACGATTATCTAAACCATTTGTAATATTAACATTATTTGTTATAATAAAAGTATGAAAGAAGAACAATTATTAAAACCAGGAGAGCGAATCAATCAGCTCTTTTCGACAGATATCAAGATCATTCAAAATAGAGAGGTGTTTAGCTATTCGGTGGATAGTGTTCTTTTATCACGCTTTCCTCGCTTCCCTAAACGGGGTTTAATTGTGGACTTTTGTGCTGGAAATGGTGCAGTGGGACTTTTTGCTAGTTCACGTACTCAGGCGCGGATAATATCTGTAGAGATTCAGGAGCGCTTGGCGGATATGGCAGAGCGTTCGGTTCAGTTGAATGGCTTGGAAGAGCAGATGCAGGTCATCTGTGATGATTTGAAAAATATGCCTGCCCACATTCAGGGAAGTAAGGTGGATATGATTTTGTGCAATCCGCCTTATTTTAAGGTGGATCCGCATTCTAATCTGAACGAGAGTGAACATTACCTTCTGGCCAGACACGAAATTACGACTAACCTAAAAGAAATTTGCCGTAGTGCTCAGAGTATTCTCAAGTCTAATGGCCGTTTGGCCATGGTTCATCGTCCAGATCGGCTCTTGGATATCTTAGACATGCTTCAACGCCATAATTTGGCACCCAAGCGCCTGCAATTTGTCTATCCTAAACGTGAGAAGGAGGCTAATATGCTCTTAATCGAAGCTATCAAGGATGGATCGACCAGTGGCTTTAAGGTCTTGCCACCACTCATCGTTCACAATGATGATGGTTCTTATACACCAGAAATTCAAGAGATTTACTATGGATCATAAGGCCTATATGTATGTGGTGGAGTGTCGCGACGGTTCTTACTATACGGGCTATACAACGGATGTGAAGAGGCGCCTTGCCGTTCATAATAGTGGTAAGGGAGCCAAGTATACCCGAGCTCGCTTGCCAGTCAAACTCATCTATGTAGAGGGTTTTGCCAGTAAGGAAGAAGCCATGTCTGCCGAGGCTCTCCTCAAACGAAAGAAACGTCCTCAGAAAGAACGATTTTTATCTGAAAATCAAGAGAAAAATCTAGTCAACCATATTGATGTCTAAGGAGGAGTCTTTTGGCTCCTCTTACTTTTGTCAAAAGAGGAAAAAAGTGCTACAATAAGATGAATAAATTTAAAGAGGTATTATCATGTCTAAGATTCTAGTATTTGGTCACCAAAATCCAGACTCAGATGCCATCGGGTCATCTGTAGCCTTTGCTTACCTTGCAAAAGAAGCTTATGGATTGGACACAGAAGCAGTAGCACTTGGAACTCCTAATGAAGAAACAGCCTTCGTTTTGAACTATTTTGGTGTAGAAGCACCACGCGTTATCACATCTGCTAAAGCAGAAGGTGTAGAGCAAGTCATCTTGACTGACCACAATGAATTCCAACAATCAGTGTCAGATATTGCTGAAGTAGAAGTTTACGGAGTTGTGGATCACCACCGTGTGGCTAATTTTGAAACTGCCAGCCCACTTTACATGCGCTTGGAACCAGTTGGATCAGCGTCTTCTATCGTTTACCGCATGTTCAAAGAGCATGGTGTAGCTGTTCCTAAAGAAATCGCAGGTTTGATGCTTTCAGGTTTGATTTCAGATACTCTTCTTTTGAAATCACCAACAACTCACCCATCTGATAAAGTGATTGCGCCTGAATTGGCTGAATTGGCTGGTGTCAACTTAGAAGAGTACGGTCTTGCTATGCTGAAAGCTGGCACAAACTTGGCTAGTAAATCTGCTGAAGAATTGATTGATATCGATGCTAAGACTTTTGAACTCAACGGAAATAAGGTTCGTGTTGCCCAAGTCAATACAGTTGATATTGCTGAAGTCTTGGAACGCCAAGCAGAAATTGAAGATGCAATGCAAGCGGCTAATGCAGCAAACGGCTACTCAGACTTTGTCTTGATGATTACAGACATCGTCAACTCAAACTCAGAAATTTTGGCTCTTGGATCAAACATGGACAAGGTGGAAGCAGCTTTCAACTTCAAACTTGAAAACAACCACGCTTTTCTTCCAGGTGCCGTTTCACGTAAGAAACAAGTGGTGCCTCAGTTGACTGAGAGCTTTAATGGGTAATAGCCTGAGTGATAACTTAAACAAGGAAACTAACGTTTCCTTATAGCTAAAGGGGTTTCGGCTCCTTTTTTTCTAGGAGAGAAAGATGTTAGAACATGGTGACTTGATTTTTGTGAAGGATCTTTCAGATATGGGGCAGGCTATCCAGGCTTCTACTGGGAACTATAGTCATGTAGCTATCTTTTTAGACGGTTTGATCTATCATGCTAGTGGGCGAGCAGGTGTTATCTGTCAAGAACCAGCTGATTTTTTTGAACCAACTCATCTCTACGATCTTTATGTCTATCCAGAGATGGAAGTTGACTTGGTGAAGGAGAAGGCTTATCAATATCTAGGTGCACCCTATAATGCCTCTTTTTATCCAGATGGGTCTGGCTTTTACTGCTCCCAGTACATCGCTGAAATCCTACCGATTTTTGAAACTATTTCCATGAAATTTGGGGATGGGGAGCAGGAGATCAGTGATTTTTGGAGGGACTATTACAGGAAACTCGAAATTCCTGTGCCTCTGAACCAGCCAGGAACCAATCCCAGTCAGTTGGCAACATCTCCCCTTTTAGAATGTAAAGAAAGGAATCTTCATGATTCAGATTTTTAATCCTTCTCGTTTGACTCGGCAGCCATTTTTTATAGATTTGGTGGACTATCTGGACCAGCATGACGATGTGATCCTTCGAGAAATCAAGGCCCAGTTTCCAGATGTGGCAGTTGATAAACTCATGGAAGAGTATATAAAGGCAGGTTTGATCCGAAGGGAAAACAAACGTTATTCCCTTAATCTCCCTTTTCTAGAATCAATAGACAGTCTGGTCCTTGACCAAGAGATTTTTGTCAGAGAGGATAGTCCAGTCTATCAAGCTTTGCTGAAAAAGACTTTTGAGACAGAATTGCGCAATCAAACCAATGCTGCCATTTTAGTCGAAGGTACGGACTTTGCAAGAGAAAAGATGACCCTATCCAACTATTTCTACAAGGTCAAGCACCAATATCCTTTGACAGAAAAACAGCAGAAACTCTATGATATTTTAGGAGATGTTAACCCTGAGTATGCCCTCAAATATATGACGACTTTTTTGTTAAAATTCCTCAAAAAAGATCAACTGATGCAGAAACGCCGTGATATCTTTGTGGATAGTTTGGTCGTTCTAGGCTATATTGTTCAAAATGAAGAAGGGAAGTATGAGTTGGCTGTTGATTTTGACACGGAACGGTTGACTTTCTATTTGTCTTAATTGTTTGCTTTTGAGCAGATTGTTTGACTTTGCTAAAGAATAAGCATAAACTAAATGTAAGCGATAACCATTATCGTATTAAAAGCAAAGGAGACAGAGCTATGTCACTTGAAAATAAATTGGAACAAGCAACTGGTGCTATCAAAGAAGGATTTGGTAAAGTTACTGGCGATAGCAAAACTGAAGCAGAAGGTGCTGTAGAAAAAACAGTTGCCAAAGCAAAAGAAGTTGTAGAAGATGCTAAAGGTGCTGTAGAAGGTGCCGTTGAAGGTCTTAAAAACTCATTTAAGAAAGAAGACTAAAAAATCAAGGGAAAATTTCCCTTGATTTTTTGATTTTATAGGTAACGTTCTGCTACAGCTGCGTCACCAGGGTAGGATTCTTTCACTCCATTGACGATTTGGTAGCAATCAGCACCCTTACCCGCAATAATCACGGCATCGAGTTCTTGATTTGTGATGGCCATCGCCGCCTTGATGGCTTGTTCACGATCGACAATCTTTTCAACAGGATGACTGATATAGCTACTGATTTCTTCAGCAATGGCCATTGGATCTTCATAGTTGGGGTCATCCGCAGTTAGAAAGACTTGAATCTCAGGATGTTGATTGAGGAGGAGTCCAAAGTCTTTGCGACGACTTTCACCCTTGTTTCCAGTCGAACCGAGAACCAGGGCAATCTTTCCAGTTTGATGAGTTTCAACAACAGAAATCAGTTTTTTCAGACTATCACCATTGTGGGCATAGTCGATGAAGACCTTGGCTCCATTTTTCTGAGTGAGAACTTCCATACGTCCAGGAACGCGGGTTGCAGCGATCCCTTTTTTGATGTCCTCCAGACTGGCACCTAGACGAAGACAGGCAAGTCCTGCAGCGACTGCATTTTCTTGATTGAAGTGACCTATGAGTTGGATATCATAATCACCAGCGAGTTTACCTGTAGCTGAAAAGCTAAATGCTTTGGAATTCTCGATTTGGTTGCTCGACTGACTACCGTAGAAATCATGCTCTTGATGTTCAACTTGTTCTTTCAGTACAGAAAAGTGATCCATATCGCTGTTAATGACAACTGCTCGGCTATTTTCCATCAAGAGACGTTTGTGGTAGAAATAATCTTCAAAGCTTGGATGTTCAATTGGTCCGATATGGTCAGGAGTGATGTTAAGAAAGACACCTACATCAAAGGTCAGACCATATACTCGATGAACAAGATAGGCTTGGCTAGAAACTTCCATTACAAGATGGGTTCGACCATTCTGAACAGCCTGAGCCATCATGTCGAAAAGATCGATATTTTCAGGTGTCGAGAAGGAAGATTTAAAGAAGGTCTCGCCATCCAGAGTTGTGTTCATAGTTGACAAGAGAGCTGTTGGGTAGCGTTGAGATAGGATGTGGTAAGCAAAGTACGCTGCTGTTGTCTTTCCTTTTGTCCCTGTGAAAGCGAGAATTTTGAGTTTCTCTTGTGGATTGCCATAGAATTCCATAGCAATCAAACTCATGGCTTTTTTGATATCGTTCACAATGATGACGGGGATACCGACCTCGTAGTCCTTTTCTGCGACATACCAAGCTAAGCCCTGACTTATAGCGGATAGGAGGTATTCTTTTTTAAAGGCAGCACCTTTTGCAAAAAAAAGAGTCCCTTCTTTTACTTTCCTGCTGTCGTAACTGATACTATCAAAAACAACTTCACTGTAGTTGTAGTGGTAATGACCTTGGTCAATAATCTCACGAAAAAGGCCATCTTTCTTTAAAATATCTAATACGGTTTCAATCTTAATCATACTTTCTATTATAAACTTCAAGCCCGAATTTTACAAGTAACAAGGAAAAGTTTATAATGGAAGATAAGGAACTTTTCCTAGTTATCAAAATTGAATGAGGAAGCTATGTCTAACGAAAACAATCACCAGCAAGCCCAGATGTTGCGAGGGACTGCTTGGCTAACAGCTAGTAACTTTATTAGTCGCCTCCTTGGTGCTATCTACATTATTCCCTGGTATATTTGGATGGGGACCTATGCTGCTAAGGCAAATGGACTCTTTACCATGGGGTATAATATTTACGCCTGGTTCTTGCTGATTTCGACAGCGGGTATCCCAGTTGCGGTCGCCAAACAAGTAGCTAAGTACAATACCATGCGGGAAGAAGAGCACAGCTTTGCCTTGATTCGGAGTTTCCTAAGCTTTATGACGGGCTTGGGCTTAGTCTTTGCCTTGGTCTTGTATCTCTTTTCTCCCTGGTTAGCAGATTTGTCAGGTGTGGGGAAGGACCTGATTCCCATCATGCAGAGTTTGGCTTGGGCAGTCTTGATTTTCCCATCTATGAGTGTCATCCGGGGCTTCTTCCAAGGGATGAACAATCTGAAACCCTATGCTATGAGTCAAATCGCTGAGCAGGTGATCCGTGTTATCTGGATGTTGATGGCAACCTTCTTCATTATGAAGATGGGTTCTGGTGACTACCTATCAGCCGTTACCCAATCGACCTTTGCGGCCTTTGTGGGGATGGTGGCAAGTTTTGCAGTTTTGATCTACTTCCTTGCCCAAGAAGGTTTGCTCAAAAGAGTCTTTGAAACACGGGATAAGATCAATAGTAAGCGACTCTTAGTCGATACTATCAAGGAAGCCATTCCCTTTATCCTAACAGGATCAGCCATTCAGCTCTTCCAGATTTTAGACCAAATGACCTTTATTAATAGTATGAAGTGGTTTACCAACTATAGCAATGAAGACTTGGTTGTCATGTTTTCTTATTTTTCTGCCAATCCGAATAAAATTACCATGATCTTAATCTCTGTAGGGGTTTCCATTGGGAGTGTCGGCTTGCCACTGTTGACGGAAAACTATGTAAAAGGAGACTTGCAGGCGGCGGCTCGCCTAGTCCAAGATAGCCTCACCATGCTCTTCTTATTTCTATTGCCGGCAACGGTTGGAGTGGTCATGGTAGGGGAGCCTCTTTATACAGTCTTTTACGGTAAGCCAGATAGTTTGGCCATGGGCTTATTTGTTTTTGCAGTTTTGCAGTCTACTATCCTAGGCTTGTATATGGTCTTGTCCCCTATGCTTCAGGCCATGTTCCGCAACCGCAAGGCAGTTCTTTACTTTATCTATGGTTCCATTGCTAAGATCGTCTTGCAATTGCCAACCATTGCTATTTTTCACAGCTACGGTCCCTTGATTTCAACGACTATCGGCTTGATCATTCCGAATGTCTTGATGTACCGAGATATCTGCCAGGTAACGGGTGCTCGTCGAAAGATAATCTTGAAGCGAACCATTTTGATTACCATCTTGACTCTTGTTATGTTTATCCTAGTTGGCTTCTTGCAGTGGCTGCTCGGTTTTGTCTTCCAACCAAGTGGACGTTTCTGGAGTTTCCTTTATGTGGCTCTCATCGGAGGTCTTGGAGGAGGTCTGTATGGTTTGATGAGTCTACGTACACGACTCTTGGACAAGATAATTGGCAAAGCTCAAGCAGATCGACTACGTACACGATTGAAAATATCGTAAAAAGATTTATAAATAAAAGTAATGAATTTAACCTTTCTTTAACAGAAAGGTTTTTATACTACATTTTTCTTAAAAAAAGAGAACTTTTTCTAAAATCAAGAGCAAAAAATATGCTTTTTTAAGTTTTTCTTCAGAAATCGCTTGACTAAATAAAACTAAAGCTGTATAATAAGACAAAACTTTTAAACAGGAGGTTCTGGAAATGAAAAAGTCTAAGGCCAAGTATCTGACACTTGCAAGTGTCGTGTTAAGCGCAGGTATCTTACTGAGCGCATGTGGAAATTCAAGTAGCGCTTCTAAAACATATAACTATGTTTATTCGAGCGATCCATCTAGTTTGAACTATCTTGCTGAAAACCGTGCAACAACCAACGACATCGTTACCAATTTGGTAGATGGATTGATGGAAAATGACCAATACGGTAACTATGTTCCATCATTGGCAGAGGATTGGACTGTTTCTCAGGACGGTTTGACCTATACTTACAAATTGCGTAAGGATGCAAAATGGTATACTTATGAGGGTGAAGAATACGCCCCTGTAACGGCCCAAGACTTTGTGACAGGTTTGAAATATGCTGCTGATAAAAAATCCGAAGCCTTGTACCTGGTTCAAGACTCTGTAGTAGGTTTGGATGACTATATTAACGGTAAAACAACTGACTTTTCAACTGTCGGTGTTAAGGCGATTGACGACCAAACGGTTCAGTACACTTTGACACGTCCAGAATCTTATTGGAATTCTAAAACAACTTCAACCATTCTCTTCCCTGTCAATGCAGATTTCTTAAAATCAAAAGGGGATGACTTTGGTAAGGTAGACCCTTCTAGTATTTTGTACAATGGACCTTTCTTAATGAAATCTTTTGTTTCAAAATCTGTTATCGAATTCAAGAAAAATCCCAACTACTGGGATGAAAAAAATGTCTTTGTGGATGATGTGAAATTGGCCTATTATGATGGTAGTGACCAAGATGCACTAGCACGTAACTTTGTAGAAGGAGTCTATAGCTACGCGCGTCTCTATCCAAATAGCTCAAGCTTTGAAGGCATTAAAGAGAAGAACAAGGATAACATCATCTATAGTATGCAAAATGCAACTTCTTATTACTTGAACTTCAACTTGGACAGAAAATCTTATAACTTCACTTCTAAGTCCTCAGATGTCGAAAAGAAATCTACCCAAGAAGCAGTTCTGAATAAAAACTTCCGTCAAGCCTTCAACTATGCATACAACCGTACAGCCTATGGAGCACAATCTCAAGGGGAGGACGGAGCAACGAAGATTATTCGTAATCTAGTGGTACCTCCTACATTTGTAAGCATCAACGGAAAAGACTTTGGCGATGTTGTTTCAGAAAAGATGGTCAACTATGGCCAAGAATGGCAAGGAATCAATTTTGCAGATGCACAAGATCCATACTACAATCCTGATAAAGCTAAAGCTAAATTTGCAGAAGCTAAGAAAGAATTGGAAGCTAAGGGTGTGCAATTCCCAATCCACTTGGATGTAACAGTTGACCAATCAGCTAAAAAAGGTGTACTTGAAGCGAGCTCTTTGAAACAATCCATCGAATCTGTTCTAGGAGCTGAGAATGTGGTTATCGATATCCAACAGCTATCAACAGATGACTTTGACAACTCTAGCTACCTAGCTCAAACTGCAGCTCAAAAAGACTTTGATATCTATAATGGCGGTTGGAGTGCGGACTACTTGGATCCATCAAGTTATCTTGATATCTTAAATGTCAATAACGGTGGTATGTTGCAAAACATTGGTCTAGAACCAGGTGAGGTCAATGACAAGGCTAAGGCAGTTGGTCTGGATACTTACACTCAAATGCTAGAAGAAGCGAACAAGGAGCAAGAACCAGCAAAACGTTATGAAAAGTATGCTGAAATTCAAGCTTGGCTCGTTGATAGCGCCCTTGCTATTCCAAACGTTTCTCAGGGTGGAACACCGACCTTGAGAAAGACAGTTCCATTCTCATCGCCATTCTCACAAGCTGGAAATAAGGGTGTCGAATCATACAAGTATCTCAAGTTACAAGATAAGACTGTAACGGCTGATGAGTATGAAAAAGCGAAAGAAAAATGGCTAAAAGAAAAAGAAGAATCAAATAAAAAAGCCCAAGAAGAACTGGCAAAACACGTTAAATAACCAGTCTATTCAACAGGAAAAACGATAGTTTCTAAAGGAGCTATCGTTTTTATATAGTTTGAAACTATAACTAGCTCTTGAAAACAAGAAAATAAGTTAGTGAAAATAAGTGGTACAATAGTTACTATAGATTTGGAGGTATTGTATGAGCAAAGAACTACACATCAACACAATTTTGGCCCAGGCTGGGATCAAGTCAGATAAGGCTACAGGTGCCTTGGTAACACCGCTTCATTTTTCAACCACTTATCAGCATCCAGAGTTTGGCCAGTCTACTGGTTTTGATTATACCCGTACTAAAAACCCAACTCGCAGTAAGGCGGAGGAAGTCTTGGCGGCAATCGAATCAGCGGACTATGCCCTAGCGACGAGCTCAGGAATGGCTGCGATTGTACTGGCTTTTAGTGTTTTTCCAGTAGGAAGTAAAGTCTTGGCTGTGCGCGATCTGTATGGGGGTTCTTTCCGTTGGTTCAACCAAGTGGAGCAAGAAGGCCGCTTCCATTTTACCTATGCTAATACAGAAGAAGAGTTGATTGCTGAGTTAGAGAAAGATGTGGATGTTCTCTATATCGAAACGCCAACCAATCCCTTGATGTTGGAATTTGATATTGCCAAACTAGCCAAACTAGCTCATGCCAAGGGTTCCAAGGTAGTGGTGGACAATACCTTCTACAGTCCGATTTACCAACGTCCGATTGAAGATGGTGCGGATATCGTTCTTCATTCTGCCACCAAGTATTTAGCAGGGCATAATGATGTCTTGGCTGGGGTGGTTGTGACTAATAGTTTAGAACTATATGAGCAACTGTTCTACAATTTGAATACGACTGGTGCGGTCTTGTCACCATTTGATAGTTATCAGTTGATTCGTGGTCTTAAAACTCTACCTCTTCGTATGGAGCGTTCTACAGCAAATGCCCAAGAAGTGGTTGCTTTTTTGAAGGCTTCACCTGCTGTCAAGGAAGTGCTCTATACTGGACGTGGGGGTATGATTTCCTTTAAAGTAGTGGATGAAAAGCGTATTCCTCATATTTTAAATAGCTTAAGGGTCTTCTCATTTGCAGAAAGTTTGGGTGGGGTAGAGAGTCTGATTACCTATCCGACAACTCAGACTCATGCGGATATTCCGGCAGAAGTGCGTCATTCCTATGGCTTAACAGATGACCTCCTGCGCTTGTCTATTGGGATTGAAGATGCTAGAGATTTGATTGCGGACTTGCGCCAAGCTTTGGAAGGATAAGATAGATATGGGAAAATATGATTTTACAAGCCTGCCCAATCGTTTTGGGCACCATACCTATAAATGGAAAGAAGCAGAAGCTGATCGAGAAGTTCTACCAGCCTGGATAGCAGATATGGACTTTGTGGTTTTGCCTGAAGTTCGACAAGCTGTACAAGCCTACGCAGATCAGTTGGTCTATGGCTATACTTATGCCAGTGATGCTTTGATTGAGTCGGTTCAGGACTGGGAAGCCAGTCAACACGGGTATCACTTTGACAAGGATGCCCTCGTCTTTATAGAGGGAGTGGTACCAGCTATTTCAACAGCTATTCAAGCCTTTACAAAAGAAGGAGAGGCGGTTCTGATTAACACACCGGTCTATCCACCTTTTGCCCGCAGTGTCAAACTCAACAATCGCAGATTGATTACCAATTCTTTGGTGGAAAAGGATGGGCTGTTTGAGATTGACTTTGACCAGTTGGAGAATCAATTGGTAGAAGAGGATGTGAAGCTTTATATCCTTTGCAATCCCCACAATCCTGGTGGACGTGTTTGGGAAAAGGAAGTGTTAGAAAAGATTGGGCATCTCTGCCAAAAACATGGTGTTTTGTTGGTTTCAGATGAGATTCACCAAGATTTGGCTCTCTTTGGTCGCAAACACCAGTCTTTTAACACCATTGATCCCGCCTTTAAAGATTTTGCCCTTATCTTGAGTAGTGCCACTAAGACCTTTAATATTGCTGGGACCAAGAATTCCTATGCAGTTATTGAAAATCCAAAGCTTCGTGTGGCTTTCCAAAAACGTCAGTTGGCCAATAACCAACATGAAATCTCAGGCTTGGGGTATTTGGCGACAGAAGCTGCCTACCGTTATGGTAAGGACTGGTTAGGAGAGTTGAAAGAAGTCATCGAGGACCACATTAACTATGTAGTAGATATTTTGGGCAACGAAACCAAGATTAAGGTCATGAAACCACAAGGTACCTACTTGATCTGGCTTGATTTTTCAGCCTATGACCTAACGGATGACCGCTTGCAAGAGCTTTTGAAGAATGAAGCCAAGGTTATCTTGAACCGAGGTTTGGACTTTGGTGAGGAAGGAACTCTTCATGCCCGTCTCAATGTAGCTATGCCGAAGTCAGTACTGGAAGAGGTTTGTCAACGCATCGTGACCACTTTTGCTACACTTTAAAAATCCAGCCTTCTAGGAGAAAAGTCTTCCTAGAAGGCTATTTTCGTAGGGGAAAATGTGGTATAATGAAAAGATAAGATAAAGGGGTAACTATGGCTAAATTGATTCCGGGAAAGTTGCGCATGGAGGGGGTTGCACTCTATGAAACAGGCAACATTGAGATTATCAAGGAAAAAGGGAATCGCCTCTATACTCGTGTGGCGGGAGAAGACTTGCGCTACAGTTTAGAGGATGATCTGGTTTTTTGTGCTTGCGATTTTTTCCAAAAAAGAGGTTACTGTGTTCATCTCGCAGCGCTCGAGCATTATCTGAAGAACGACGAAGAAGGCCAGGTGATTTTACAAGCCTTAGAAAAAGGACATGAAGAGCAAGAAGAGGTCGAAACCAAGGTTAGTTTTGGCGGTAGTTTTTTGGAGCGTATCCAACCTCAGAAGAGAGAAAAAATCTACACTTTGTCGGCTCAAGGTCAGGTGGAAGCTGGGACCAATCGCCTCCTTTGGACACTCCGAATCGGTTTAGTTGATAGTCAAAAATATTATGTCATTCGTGACATCCCTCTCTTTTTGAAGGTCTTGGCCCATCGAAAGCCATATATGATTGGGAAGCACTATGAAAATGACTTGTCTTGGGATGCTTTTGATACATCTAGTCAAGAAGTTCTTACTTTTTTATGTGGCTTGATTGAGGAGGGACTGAGTCAAGACCTCTTTTTCCCCAATCAAGGTCGTCACCTCTTTTTCCCTCTGACCTTTTTTGAGCAGGGAGTGGAGTTGCTGATGAACTTGGAGGATTTTCATTTTGAGCACCAGATTACTAGTTATGAAAATCTTCTTTTTCATGATTTAGATCCCGATGCAGAACTGTTCTCTTTTTCAGTGCAGGAGTATCCCGATTATTTTGAGATGGAGATTTCTGAAAGTGAGCGAATCAACGTATTCTATGGGGGAGCGGTTCTCTTTCGTAAGGGGAATCTTTATCTCTTAAATCCTAAACAAATCAGCCTCCTAAAGGAAATCAAGGAGCTTCCTCAGGAGGAAAGAGGGAGAAAATGCCTCCAGTTTGACAACAGTGATCGTGACCGTCTGGCTGCCTGTCTGCCTTTGTTTGGACAGCTGGGCACAGTTTCTGCTCCTGAGCGCTTGCAAATCAGACCCTTTTCACCAATCTTTTACTTTGATAGGGAGGATGACGGCCGCATCCGCTTGAATATCCAGTTTGACTATGGAGATGTTAAGGTAACTAGTCGTCAACAGCTGGAACAATTACCATTTTCAAGCGATGCCGTCTTGGAAAATCAGCTATTTCAAGTCTGTTTAGGGGCTGGTTTTGAGGCTGATTTTCAGTCTTGGAGACAGGCTTTGAAGCCAGAAGTGGTTTATTCTTTCTTTTACCATACGATTCCAGCTTTTGAGAAGTTGGGTCAGGTTTTCTTGTCTGATGAGATGAATCAGCTCTACAGCGTCCAAGCTCCTCAGGTTCAGATTGAGTCCAAGGGAGGATTATTGGAAATCCAATTTGATTTCCAAGGGATTGCCCAAGAAGAGATTGACCAAGCTCTTAAAGCCCTGACCAGCAATCAGGATTTCTATATCAGTTCTTCTGACCAAGTGTACTTTTTTGATGAGGAAACCAAGCAGATTCGTCAAAATTTGCAGGAACTGGGGGTTGAGCTAAAAGATGGTTCTTTTCAGGCGCGAAAATCTCTGGCTTATAGCCTTTCTCAGCTTTTTGAAGGTCGAGATAGGATCTCCTTCTCAGAGGAATTTCAGCATTTAGCTCATGATTTGACCCATCCAGAGGATTTTCCTTTGGGAGATATACAGGTTCAGGCGAGTTTGAGAGATTATCAGGAAAAGGGTGTTCGTTGGCTCCAGATGCTTCATCACTATGGCTTTGGTGGCATCCTAGCCGATGATATGGGACTGGGAAAAACATTGCAAACCATTGCTTTTTTGACTAGTCAGGTGACAGAAGATAGTCGGGTCTTGATTTTAGCGCCGTCAGGTTTAATCTACAACTGGGCAGATGAATTCAGGAAATTTGCCCCACAGTTGGATTTGGCTGTCGTTCATGGTTTGAAAGCGAATCGAGAAGCGATTCTTTCTGAAAATCACCAAATCTATGTGACTAGCTATGCAACCTTTCGTCAAGACAGCGAGCTTTATCAAGAGATGGCTTTTGATTTTCTCTTCTTAGATGAAGCTCAGGTCATGAAAAATGCCCAAACCAAGATTGCTCAGAGTTTGCGCCAGTTTGTGGTGCCAGCAGTTTTTGCTTTGTCAGGTACACCCATCGAAAATCATTTAGGAGAGTTGTGGTCTATCTTCCAAATTGTGCTTCCGGGGCTCTTACCAAGTAAAAAGGAGTTTATGAAATTACCGGCTGACCGAGTCGCGCAGTTTATCAAGCCTTTCGTCATGAGGCGTAAGAAAGAAGAAGTTCTTACAGAACTACCTGACCTGATCGAAGTCGTCTATAAAAATGAACTGGAAGACCAACAGAAGGCCATCTATCTCGCCCAGTTGCAACAGATGCGAGACCGCCTAGCGCAAGTGACCGATCAAGAATTCCAGAGAAGCCGGGTAGAAATTTTATCTGGCCTCATGCGATTGCGCCAGATCTGCGATACGCCAGCCCTCTTCATGGACGATTACCAGGGAGCCAGTGGTAAACTCGATAGTCTCCGAGATTTATTGCTACAAGTGGCTGATGGTGGGCATCGGGTCTTGATTTTCTCCCAGTTCAAAGGAATGTTAGAAAAAATTGAGCAAGAACTCCCAGACTTGGGCTTGACCTCCTTCAAAATCACAGGTTCAACTCCTGCTCATGACAGACAGGAGATGACCAAGGCCTTTAACCAAGGGGAGAGAGATGCCTTTCTCATCTCCCTTAAGGCGGGTGGTGTTGGTCTCAATCTAACGGGAGCTGATACGGTTATTTTGGTTGACCTTTGGTGGAATCCTGCGGTTGAAGCCCAAGCTATCGGACGAGCCCACCGCATGGGACAAGAGCAGAAGGTAGAGGTCTATCGTTTGATTACCAAGGGGACCATTGAAGAAAAAATCCAAGAACTTCAAGAACAAAAGAAACATTTGGTTTCCCAAGTTTTAGATGGTACGGAGTCGCGTGCGAGTCTCAGTCTGGCAGAAATTCGTGAAATTTTGGGAATTTCTGAAGCCAGCACTTGAAAAATCAAGACAATACGCTATAATGAAGTGTTGAAAGGAAATACAAAATGAAACAAGATCGATTTCCATTGGTGTCAGATGACGAGATCATGCTGACCAAAATGCCAGTCATGGACTTGTACGATGAGTCAGACTTTATTAGCAATATCAAAGGTGATTACCGCGATAAGAACTATTTGGAATGGTCTCCTATCAATGAGGAAGAAACTATAGTTTCTCCAGTGGTTACTAAGGAGTCAAAGCCAAGTCCAGAACCTAAAAAAGTTGAAAAAACCTATGCTGAATTGGCTCGAGAAGAGGCGCGTGCGGACTTAAAGAAGAAACGTTCAGCCAAGTATTTGACTCAGGATGTTAGTCATACTAGACGACACAATGGTTCAACACTTGTTCGTCAAGGAAACCAACCAACAGCACCATTTCAAAAGGAAAATCCAGGTGAGTTTGCCAAATTTAGTAAAAACTTGAGCCAGTCTCACTATATCTTAGCTGAGGAGATTGGCCAAGTGACGAATCCAACTCCGAAAGTCCAAACGGGAAAAGCTAAAAAGAACAACTACGATTTTCTAAAGAAGAGTCAAATCTATAATAAAAAGAATAAGCAAACAGAACAGGAACGTCAGGTTGCCCAAGAGTTGAATCTGACAAGAATTACTGAGTAGGGGAGAAAAGCATGTCAAAAACATATCATTTTATTGGAATCAAGGGATCAGGGATGAGTGCCCTAGCCTTGATGTTGCACCAAATGGGACACAAGGTTCAAGGTTCAGACGTTGAAAAATACTACTTTACTCAACGTGGACTAGAACAGGCAGGGATTGCGATTCTTCCTTTTGATGAAAAAAACCTACAAGGTGATGTGGAGATTATCGCGGGGAATGCTTTCCGTCCAGATAACAATGTTGAAATCGCCTATGCGGATCAAAATGGTATCAGCTACAAACGTTACCATGAATTCCTAGGTAGCTTTATGCGCGACTTTGTCAGCATGGGAGTGGCAGGAGCTCATGGAAAAACTTCAACAACAGGTATGTTGTCACACGTCTTGTCTCACATCACAGATACCAGCTTCTTGATTGGTGACGGGACAGGTCGCGGCTCAGCAAATGCCAAATATTTTGTCTTTGAATCAGACGAATATGAGCGTCACTTCATGCCTTACCACCCAGAATACTCTATCATCACCAACATTGACTTTGACCATCCAGACTACTTTACAAGTCTAGAGGATGTTTTCAATGCCTTTAACGACTATGCCAAACAAATTACTAAAGGTTTGTTTGTATACGGTGAGGATGCTGAGTTGCGTAAAATCACAGCCAATGCGCCAATCTATTACTATGGTTTTGAAGCTGAGGGCAATGACTTTGTAGCTAGCGATCTTCTTCGTTCTACGACTGGTTCAACATTCACCGTTCATTTCCGTGGTCAAGAGTTGGGTCAATTCCACATTCCAACCTTTGGTCGTCACAATATCATGAATGCGACAGCTGTTATCGGATTGCTTTACACAGCAGGTTTTGATTTGAACTTAGTGCGTGAACACTTGAAAACATTTGCCGGTGTTAAGCGTCGTTTCACTGAAAAAATCGTCAATGATACAGTGATTATTGATGACTTTGCCCACCATCCAACAGAAATCATTGCAACCTTGGATGCGGCTCGTCAGAAATATCCAAGCAAGGAAATCGTGGCAATCTTCCAACCGCATACCTTTACAAGAACCATTGCCTTGTTGGACGAATTTGCCCATGCTTTGAATCAAGCAGACGCCGTCTACCTAGCGCAAATCTATGGATCAGCCCGTGAAGTGGACCATGGTGATGTCAAAGTAGAAGACTTAGCCAATAAAATCAACAAGAAACACCAGGTTATCACTGTTGAAAATGTCTCTCCACTCCTAGACCATGACAATGCTGTTTACGTCTTTATGGGTGCAGGAGACATCCAAACCTATGAATATTCATTTGAACGTCTCTTGTCTAACTTGACAAGCAACGTCCAATAAGGAAAACAGATGGAAATTCCAATCACTATAAGGCAAGCTACCTTATCAGATTTAGAAGAAATGTTGGCGATTGAAGAAGCCAATCCTTCATCAGAAGAGTCACTTAGCCTCCAATCCTTAGAAGAGAGTATCCGCAAGACTGCGGGTACCTTTCTTGTAGCTGGGGATGAAAATCAGCTCTTGGGCTATGTTTTGGGAGAAGCTCAGTCTATTCATCCCAAATGGATAGAAGTAAAATCCTTGACTATTCATCCTGACCATTGGGGACAGGGGCTGGGAACTCTTCTTCTTGCAGCCTTGAAACAGGTGACAGTCGAACTAGATTATCAAGGTATTCTTTTGCAGAGTCCTGATGAACTACTATCATATTTTGAAATGAATGGCTTTGTTGAAGAAGAAGTGACCGAGAGTCATTATGGCAGTGGCTCTGAATGGTATCTGATTTGGGAAAATCCTTTTTATCAGGAGGAAATATGAAAATCAGACAAGCAAGATTTTCGGATTTAGATCGGATTATAGAGATAGAGCTGGAGAATTTTTCACTGGAGGAAGCCATTCCTCGTTCGGTCTTTGAGGCGCATTTGCAGGAAATTCAGACCAGTTTTCTCGTAGCTGAAAAAGAGGGTCGTATTCTTGGTTATATCGAAGGTCCAGTCGTCCCACACCGCCATCTACATGATCAGTCATTTACAGAAGAAATAAAAGACTATAGCCATCAACCTGGAGGTTATATTTCTGTGACTTGCCTATCTATTGCCAAGGAAGCACAAGCTTTGGGAGTGGGGAAAAGACTATTAAGGGCTTTGAAAGAAGTCGCTTTAGAACATGAGCGAGAGGGCATTAATCTGACATGTCATGATTACCTTATCGCCTATTATGAAAAGCACGGCTTTGTTAATGAAGGAATATCCCAGTCAAACTTTGCTGGGGAAACATGGTATGATATGGTCTGGCAGCCTGAAAATCAATAAAACTAGCTAGGGAATGCCCTAGTTGGTTGCTTTTCTACGACTTTTAAGATATAATATTAGGGATTGTCAACAAGGAGGTAATGCTTTTGACTGAAAAATCAAGAGAAGAAGAAAAATTAAGCTTTAAAGAGCAGATTCTACGTGATTTAGAAAGAGTAAAAGAACAAGATAGAAGAGAGAAAGAAGTAGAGATTCCAAATCTGACGGCTTCATCATCTCAAGCTAGTTCAGCAACTCCTTCAGATCTTGAACCAGAAACATCAACAGAGGAGTTGATGGCTGATTCCCTATCTGTTGTCGATAAAATCCTAAAAAATGCACCAAGTGTTCCTCCACTTTCAAGTGCTAGAACTGATGAAACGGATGGACAAGAAGAGAAAGAGATTAGACAGCCAATCATCGATAAGATTGAAGTTGTAGAATCTGACGAACCTCTAGTAGAGCCGATTCATCTGGCTGAAGAACCTGTAGTGGAAACTGTTCAACCTAAGGTAGAACCAGTTGAGCTTAAACCCGAAGAAAAAGAATTTAACGATACTCCGACTAAGGTAGCCGTAACCTATAAAACAGAAGATAAGAAAGAGGAAATCACCCCAGGAATGCCTGAAAGAGTTGAGCCTGTTTCTACAGAATCTACCAGTGGATTAGCTGATGCTCCACGTCGTAGTCGTCGTCAAGGTGCAACATCAACTAAGAAAAAGAAAAAATCAAAAGCCAAAGGTTGCCTAGTAACAGTTCTAGTTCTCCTAGTACTCGTTGCAGTCGGTGGTTACTTTGGTTATGGTTACGTTCAAGATTCTTTGAAACCTGTTGATGCGAGCTCTAAGGACTATGTAACGGTTCAAATCCCAGACGGAGCAAACGTTCAAGAAATTGGAAGCACCTTGGAAAAATCTGGTCTGGTTAAACATGGACTTATCTTTAGTCTTTATGCTAAATACTATAGCCATGCCAACTTGAAGTCAGGTTATTATAACTTGAAGAAGAGTATGAGTACGGATGAGTTGATTCAAGAATTGCAAAAAGGTGGGACTCCTGAAGCTCAGGCACCTGTTCTTTCAAACTTGACCATTCCAGAAGGCTATACATTAGAGCAAATCGCTCAAACAGTAGGACAACTTCAAGGTGAATTTAAAGAACCTCTTACTGCGGATGCTTTCTTGGCAAAAGCTCAAGATGAGACCTTTATCTCACAATTAGTAGCCAAGTATCCAAACCTACTTGGAAGTCTTCCAACAAAAGATAGTGGCGTTCGTTATCGTCTTGAAGGCTACCTTTTCCCAGCGACCTATACAATCAAAGACAGTACAACTGTTGAAAGTTTGATTGATGAGATGGTGGCTGCTATGGATAAGGCTATGTCACCATATTACGCTACGATCAAAGAAAAGAATCTGACAGTTAATGAATTGCTCAGCATTGCTTCTCTTGTCGAAAAAGAAGGAGCTAAGACCGAAGACCGCAAGAAAATCGCAGGTGTCTTCTATAACCGCTTGAATGCCGGTATGCCACTTCAAAGTAATATCGCTATCCTATATGCTCAAGGAAAACTTGGTCAAAAGATTAGTTTAGCAGATGACGCTGGAATTGATACAACGATTGATTCACCATACAATGTTTACACACATCTTGGCCTCATGCCTGGACCGGTTGATAGCCCAAGTTCGGATGCGATTGAAGCAAGTGTAAACCAGACAAAGAGTGAGTACTTGTACTTTGTAGCCAATGTTGAAGATGGTAAAGTATACTTTGCAACAACAAAAGAAGAACATGATCAAAACGTTGCAGAGCATATCAATAGCAAGTTACCTCAAGCAAGTAGTTCAAACTAAAATTATGTGGTTTTCCACATAATTTTGTTTTAAAAAAGTAAATAGAAAAGAAAGTTAAAAAAATGGCAGAAAAAACTTACCCAATGACCCTTGAAGAAAAGGAAAAACTAGAAAAAGAATTAGAGGAGTTGAAACTCGTCCGTCGTCCCGAAGTCGTAGAGCGTATCAAGATTGCTCGTTCCTATGGAGACCTTTCAGAAAATAGTGAGTATGAAGCAGCGAAAGATGAACAAGCTTTTGTTGAAGGTCAAATTTCAAGTCTAGAAACAAAGATTCGTTATGCTGAAATTGTTAATAGCGATGCAGTTGCCCAAGATGAGGTAGCAATCGGTAAAACAGTAACAATCCAAGAAGTCGGTGAAGACGAAGAAGAGGTCTACATCATCGTCGGTTCTGCAGGTGCAGATGCTTTTGCTGGTAAAGTCTCAAATGAAAGTCCGATTGGCCGTGCTCTAATTGGCAAGAAGACTGGCGATACTGCAACGATTGAAACACCAGTTGGTAGCTATGATGTCAAAATCTTAAAGGTTGAGAAAACAGCCTAAATAGGATGAAAAAGGAGTAGTGAAGGTTTTGCCTTGCTCAACTCCTTTTTGGTTTTTTGGATAAAAAGGAGACTATATGAGTGAAAATAAGAAGAAAAACAAAATGGAGCGTGGATTAACCAATCGCCATGTTCAGGTGATGGCCATTGCGGGAACAATCGGAACAGGACTTTTCCTAGGTGCTGGTCGCTCTATCAGCCTTACTGGACCTTCGATCATTCTGATTTACATGATTACAGGAGCCTTTATGTTTTTGATGATGAGGGCTGTTGGAGAGATGCTGTATCAGGATCCAGAACAACATACCTTTATCAACTTTATCACCCGTCATTTGGGGAAAGGCTGGGGATATTTCTCAGTTTGGTCTTATTGGCTGTCAGTTGTCTTTATCGGTATGGCAGAAATCACTGCCATCTCAGACTATGTCCGCTTCTGGTTTCCCACATGGCCTAGCTGGATGATTCAGCTTGTCTTTTTAACGATTTTGGCTTTGGTCAACCTGATTGCAGTTAAGCTTTTTGGAGAAGTCGAGTTTTGGTTTGCTATGGTCAAGATTGTGGCGATTTTAGCCATGATTGCCACTGGGATTTTTATGGTTTTGACAGGCTTTAAGACACCGCATGGTGTTGCAAGTTTGGCAAATATCAGCGACCAGTTCTCTCTTTTTCCAAACGGAGTTATGAACTTTGTCATGGCCTTTCAAATGGTATTTTTTGCCTATCTGATGATTGAGTTTATCGGGGTGACAACTTCTGAAACAAAGAACCCTCGTCAGGTCTTACCTAAAGCTGTTAAGGAAATTCCTCTCAGAATTATCTTCTTCTATGGGGGAGCTCTCATTGCGATTATGGCCATTATTCCTTGGTCTTATCTTAATTCTTCAGATTCTCCATTTGTAACGGTTTTTGAACTGGCAGGGATCAAGTGGGCAGCGGCTCTAATCAACTTTGTTGTCTTGACCTCAGCAGCGTCTGCGCTTAACTCAACTCTCTACTCAACAGGGAGACACTTATATCAGATTGCCCATGATTCGCCAAATCGTTTCTTAAAGGCCATCAAGGTCGATACCCTTTCTCGTCACAATGTTCCACAAAATGCCATCATTGCCTCAGCAATCTTGATTGCTCTCGCTGCCTTTATCAATGTGCTACCAGGTGTTTCAGATGCCTTTGCTTTGATCACCGCATCCTCATCAGGTGTTTACATCGCGATTTATATCTTGATTATGGTGGCCCATCTCAAATACCGCAAGTCACAAGACTTCATGGCTGATGGCTACCTTATGCCTCAGTATCGCTTGCTTAATCCCCTAACCATTCTCTTTTTTGTCTTTGTTTTCGTGACTCTCTTTTTGCAAGAGTCTACCTTCATGGGGGCAGTTGGTTCTGCTATCTGGATCTTTGTTTTTGGGATTTATAGTCAGTGGAAATTTAGAAAATAAATCATGAACTCATCAACTCTGTTTGGTGAGTTTTTGCTAGTTTGACAGTTTATTGAAATATGACTATAATCAAGTTGTAGCAGTTTATTAGGAGGTTTGAATGCACGTTAGATTGGAAAATAAGGAATCGCTTAAAGCGCAAGAAATAGGGGATTTGATTCGTGCTTATAATCGTTCCAAAAGAGAAGAGGTTGAGAGCGAGCCACTGAATCTTTATCTCGAAGACGAAAAGGGCAATCTCATGGCGGGCTTAGTAGCTGAGACTTTCGGAAACTGGTTGGAAATCGAGTATTTATTTGTGAAAGAGGAATTACGGGGACAAAGAATTGGTTCAAAACTATTGCAGCGAGCAGAAAATGAAGCCAAGAATCGAAACTGTCGTTTTTCTTTCGTGAATACTTACCAGTTTCAAGCGCCAAATTTTTATATAAGCCATGGCTACAAGGAAGTCTTTACCTTGCAAGATTATCCCTACACAGGGCAGAGACACTATTACCAAAAAGATTTGTGACCTAGACTTCTTTCTTTTGGAGAGAAACTTAGCTAAGTATCAAAAAAGAACGAATACTCTTTATCATGTAAGATGGTAGAGAGTTTTTTGTTAATAAAATCTTACAAAATGACATTTATATATTGCATTAAGTTAGATATATGGTATAATGTTTTTAAAAGAAGCGCAACTTTTTAAAAATGTGAAGGAGGACGCTAGTGGCTAAAAATTTAAAATTAAAATTAGCTCGTGTTGAGCTTGATTTAACACAAGGGGATTTGGCAGAGGCTGTGGGTGTTACTAGGCAGACTATTGGTCTGATTGAAGCTGGGAAATACAATCCTAGTCTCTCCCTTTGCCAGTCCATTTGCAGATGCTTAGGCAAAACTTTAGATCAATTATTTTGGGAGGAAGAAGATGAAAAATAGATTTTTTTATTATCAATTATTAGACGAAAGAGAAGAACAACTGATGAATAAAGCGGGGGCTGAAAGTTTCTATATCTCTATAGCTTTCTTGCTTTTATCTTATATGATTACAGTATTAGCACCAAGTCTTTTTAATCCGATAATGATTCTCATCATTATCATTATTGGAACTTCTTACTTTTTCGGCCGTGCTCGAGATTTGGGTGTGAACTACTATAGTCGTTTTCATTTTACGATTGGAGGGTGTTTGCTGGTAACTCTCGCTATTACGACTCTTTTGATGTTGCAGAATTATCAATTCAATATCGAAATTTATCAGCACAATCCTCTGAACCTTAAATATTTGTCTGCTTGGGTTATTACTTATCTGATTTACCTTCCTTGGGTTTTTATCGGCAATCTTGGGCTTAAAAGTTATGGCGAATGGGCTCAAAAAAAGTTTGAGCAAGATATGGATGAACTGGAGAATGGAGAATAGCTTGTTAGCTTTTTATCAATCTCAGTAAAATGTGTTATAATAGTACTAATTTATCGGATGGTGTGAAAGTGGTAGAATACGTTCATACCTTTGTAAAGTAGGAAGAAGGAAAACAGATGTATCCAGATGATAGTTTGACATTGCACACGGACTTGTACCAGATTAACATGATGCAAGTTTACTTTGACCAAGGAATTCACAATAAAAAGGCGGTCTTTGAAGTTTATTTCCGTCAGCAACCTTTTCAGAACGGTTATGCAGTTTTTGCTGGTTTGGAAAGAATTGTACATTATCTTAAAGACTTGCGCTTTTCAGATAGCGATATTGCCTACTTGGAGTCGCTTGGCTATCATGGGGCATTCTTAGACTACCTCCGCAATCTCAAGTTGGAGTTGACGGTTCGTTCTGCCCAAGAAGGGGACTTGGTTTTTGCTAATGAGCCAATTGTTCAAGTTGAAGGCCCTCTAGCCCAATGCCAGTTGGTCGAAACGGCTCTCTTGAACATCGTTAACTTTCAAACCTTGATAGCGACCAAGGCAGCACGTATTCGTTCGGTTATCGAAGATGAACCCTTGATGGAGTTCGGGACACGTCGTGCACAAGAAATGGATGCGGCTATTTGGGGAACACGCGCAGCTGTGATTGGTGGCGCTAATGGAACCAGCAATGTGCGTGCCGGGAAGCTCTTTGGTATTCCAGTCTTGGGGACTCATGCCCATGCCTTGGTACAGGTTTATGGAAACGACTATGAAGCCTTCAAGGCCTATGCTTCAACCCATCGTGACTGTGTCTTTCTAGTAGATACTTATGATACGTTGCGTATCGGTGTGCCAGCTGCCATTCAGGTAGCGCGTGAGTTGGGTGATAAGATCAATTTTAAAGGCGTTCGTATCGACTCTGGGGATATTGCCTACATTTCCAAGAAAGTTCGCCAACAGTTAGATGAGGCTGGATATCCAGATGCCAAAATTTACGCTTCCAATGACCTCGATGAAAATACCATCCTTAACCTCAAAATGCAACACGCTAAGATTGACGTTTGGGGGGTGGGTACCAAGCTGATTACAGCCTATGACCAGCCAGCCCTTGGAGCGGTTTATAAGATTGTGGCTATCGAAGATGAAACTGGTAAGATGCGCAATACCATCAAGCTTTCAAGTAATGCTGAAAAAGTATCGACCCCAGGTAAGAAGCAGGTATGGCGCATTACCAGCCGTGAAAAAGGCAAGTCAGAAGGGGACTACATTACTTATGATGGTGTGGATGTGAGTGACATGACAGAAATCAAGATGTTCCATCCGACTTATACCTACATCAAAAAGACCGTTCGTAATTTTGATGCCGTTCCTCTCTTGGTGGATATTTTCAAAGAAGGAACATTAGTCTACAACCTGCCTAGTTTGACTGAGATTCAGGATTATGCCCGTAAGGAATTTGACAAGCTATGGGATGAATACAAGCGCGTGCTCAATCCGCAACATTACCCAGTAGATTTGGCCCGTGATATTTGGCAAGATAAGATGGACTTGATTGATAAGATGCGCAAAGAAGCCCTTGGTGAAGGAGAAGAAGAATGAGTTTGCAAGAGACCATTATCCAGCAACTGGGCGTCAAACCAGTGATTGATGCCCAGGAAGAAATTCGTCGTTCGATTGACTTCTTAAAAAGATACTTAAAAAAACACCCCTTCCTTAAAACCTTTGTACTAGGGATTTCTGGAGGACAAGACTCAACCTTGGCAGGGCGCTTGGCGCAATTAGCTATGGAAGAAATGCGAGCAGAGACAGGAGATGACAGCTACCAATTTATTGCTGTCCGCCTGCCATATGGCGTGCAAGCTGATGAAGCAGATGCTCAAAAAGCTCTTGCTTTCATCCAGCCAGATGTCAGTCTAGTTGTAAATATCAAGGAATCAGCTGATGCTATGACAGCAGCAGTTGAAGCGACAGGAAGTCCTGTTTCAGACTTCAACAAGGGAAATATCAAGGCGCGTAGCCGTATGATTGCCCAATATGCCCTTGCGGGTGCCCATAGCGGAGCGGTCATTGGAACAGACCATGCTGCGGAAAATATCACAGGCTTTTTTACCAAGTTTGGTGACGGTGGTGCGGATATTCTTCCTCTTTATCGCCTCAATAAACGCCAAGGAAAACAACTCTTGAAGGAACTTGGTGCAGACCCAGTCCTTTATGAAAAAATCCCAACAGCAGACCTAGAAGAAGACAAACCTGGACTTGCTGACGAAATAGCCCTCGGAGTCACTTACAATGAAATTGATGACTACCTCGAAGGCAAAATAATCAGCCCAGAAGCCCAAGCGACTATCGAAAACTGGTGGTACAAAGGCCAACACAAACGCCACCTACCAATCACCGTATTTGATGACTTTTGGGAGTAAAAACCTCCAGTGGAGGTTTTTACCCCGAGCCTGGAAACGAGAAAGCGAGGAAGGTCCGGGGAACTTTTTTAGCCCGAGTCTAGAAATGAGAAAGCGAGGCAGATTTGGTAACTCGAAGAGTTCGATTTTCCTTGTCTCACCCCCGCAACGATGACTAGGTTTGAAAAAGCTTTGTAAAGCGCATTTCAAACCAGACAGCGACTGCGTCAAGTAACTAGATGAAAAACTTGTTTTCTAGCTGTTACTAAGTATAGTCTTTTTACCCTGAGCCTAGAAATGGGAAAGCGAAGAAGATTCGGTAACTCTAAGAGTTCGATTTTCCTTGTCTCACCCCCGCAACGATGACTAGGTTTGAAAAAGCTTGGTAAAGCGCATTTCAAACCAGACAGCGACTGCGTCAAGGGATTAGATAAAACACTTGTTTCCTAGCTATTACTGAGTATAGTCTTTTTACCCTGAGCCTAGAAATGAGAAAGCGAGGTAACATTATGAAAGCAATCGGTACGCAAATGTTACAGACAGACCGATTAATCTTGAGAAGATTTGTGGAGAGTGATGCGGAAGCCATGTTTCAAAATTGGGCTTCGTCTGCTGAGAATCTGACCTATGTCACCTGGGATCCTCATCCTGATGTTGAGGTGACTCGGAATTCGATTCGAAATTGGGTTGCATCCTATACTAATCCCAACTATTACAAATGGGCCATTTGTCTCAAAGAAAACCCTGAGCATGTGATAGGAGATATCAGCATCGTTGAGATGAATGAGACTGATTCAAGTTGTGAAATTGGGTATGTTTTAGGAAAAAACTTTTGGGGCCGTGGTATGATGACGGAGGCCTTGAAAGCTGTGTTAGACTTTTGTTTTACTCAAGCAGGTTTTCAAAAGGCAAGAGCTCGATATGCTAGTGTCAACCCAGCTTCAGGCCGTGTGATGGAAAAAGCGGGAATGTCTTATCTAAAAACCATTGCCAATGGTGTGGAGAGAAAAGACTACGTTGCGGACCTTATTTATTACCAGATAAGTAGGGGAGACAGGTGATTCTCTTTTCTGTTTCTACCAAAGTCAGACCTTGTCTGGCTTTTTTTTTGTGCCAGATTTCTAAATAAACTGATTAAATTCCTATTTTTCCCTATCATCGTCCCTGTTTTTTCTGGAGTTTTGGGGATATAATAGACCTATCAAATCAAAGAATGGAGGAAGGCAATGGACAATGCAATCTTTTTTATCAGTGTTTTTCTTGCTGGAATTCTTTCCTTCTTTTCTCCTTGTATTTTACCCTTGTTGCCAGTCTATGCAGGGGTCTTGTTGGATGATAAGAACGATGCTCAGGCTTCTAGTGGAAAATTTTCAATCTCAGTCGTTAGTCTATTACGAACTTTGGCCTTTATAGCGGGGATTTCCTTTGTTTTTATCTTACTGGGCTATGGAGCTGGTTTTTTAGGCAATTTGCTGTATGCTTCTTGGTTTCAGTATGTGACGGGTGCGATTATCATTCTCTTGGGCTTGCACCAGATGGATGTTTTACATTTGCAGGGGCTCTACAAGGAAAGAAGGCTACAATTAAAGAGACAGGATCAAAACGCTAACGGCTATAGTCAGGCATTTTTACTGGGGTTGACCTTTAGTTTTGCTTGGACGCCATGTGTAGGGCCGGTTCTGGGGTCTGTTTTGGCCTTAGCGGCTTCAGGTGGCTCAGGTGCTTGGCAGGGAGCTGGTCTCATGTTGCTTTACACGCTGGGTTTGGCGCTACCATTTTTAGTTCTAGCTCTTGCCTCCAGCTATGTTTTGAAACATTTCCGAAAACTTCATCCCTACCTCGGGACCCTCAAAAAAGTGGGTGGTTTCCTCATTATCGTGATGGGAATTTTGGTGCTTTTGGGGAATGCTTCCATTTTGACTACATTATTTGAATAGAGAGGAAAAAGAAATGAAAAAATGGCAAACATGTCTCCTTGGAGTAGGCTCAATCTGTTGCTTGGCAGCCTGTTCGGCTAAAAACATGGCAGACGAGTCTACTATGAAGGAGCAATCCAAAACAGAACAAGTCAGCTCGCAAACTGCCACTAAAGGTCAGGAAGTCGCTGATTTTGAACTGACAGGAGTAGATGGTAATACCTATCGCTTGTCTGATTACAAAGGCAAGAAAGTCTATCTCAAATTCTGGGCTTCTTGGTGTTCCATCTGTCTGGCTAGCCTTCCAGATACGGACGAAATCGCTAAGGATGCTGGTGATGACTACGTGGTCTTGACAGTGGTGTCACCAGGCCACAAGGGAGAACAATCTGAAGCTGACTTTAAGAACTGGTACAAGGGATTGGATTATAAAAATTTTCCAGTTTTAATTGATCCGTCAGGCAAACTTTTGGAAAGTTATGGTGTTCGTTCTTACCCGACTCAAGCCTTTATAGACAAGGAAGGCAAGCTGGTCAAAACGCAACCAGGTTTTATGGATAAGGATATGATTTTAAAAACATTAAAGGAAATGGGGTAGAGAAAGGCTATGAATGATAGAGTAAAACTTTTTGTCTTGGCAGGGGTCATTCTCCTAGCCATAAGCGGTTTCTATTTTCTATTGATGCGAAATGCAGGGCAGACGGATAGCTCGCAAATTGAGAAAGCGTCAGTTAGTCAGGGAGGAAAAACAGTGAAAAAAACAGAAGTGAGCAAAGACGCGGACTTGCACGAAATTTATCTAGCTGGAGGTTGTTTCTGGGGAGTGGAGGAATACTTCTCACGCGTTACCGGAGTGACAGATGCCGTTTCAGGCTATGCAAACGGTAGAGGGGAAACAACCAAGTACGAATTGATTAACCAAACAGGACATGCAGAGACTGTCCATGTCACTTATGATGCCAATCAAATTTCCCTCAAAGAAATTCTGCTTCATTACTTCCGCATTATCAATCCAACCAGCAAAAATAAACAAGGAAATGATGTGGGGACCCAGTATCGTACAGGCGTTTATTATACAGATGAAAAGGATTTGGAGGTGATCAACCAAGTCTTTGATGAGGTAGCTAAGAAATATGACCAACCTCTGGCAGTTGAAAAGGAAAACTTGAAGAATTTTGTGGTGGCGGAGGATTATCACCAAGACTATCTCAAGAAAAATCCAAATGGCTACTGTCATATAAATGTCAATCAAGCTGCCTATCCCGTCATTGATGCCAGCAAATATCCTAAACCAAGCGATGAAGAATTGAAAAAGACCTTGTCACCTGAGGAGTATGCAGTTACCCAGAAAAATCAAACAGAACGAGCTTTTTCAAACCGCTACTGGGATAAATTCGAATCTGGTATCTATGTGGATGTGGCAACTGGCGAACCCCTCTTTTCATCAAAAGACAAGTTTGAGTCTGGTTGTGGCTGGCCTAGTTTCACCCAACCAATTAGTCCAGATGTTGTCACTTACAAGGAAGATAAGTCTTACAATATGACGCGCATGGAAGTGAGAAGTCGAGTTGGAGATTCTCACCTTGGCCATGTCTTTACAGATGGGCCTCAGGACAAGGGTGGCTTGCGCTACTGTATCAATAGTCTTTCTATCCGATTTATTCCCAAAGACCAAATGGAAGAAAAAGGCTATGCCTATTTACTAGATTATGTCGATTAAGAAGTCTTTCCTAAGCAGTTAGTGGAGAATTTTGCTATACTGATACTAGTAAGTGACAAAGGAGCAGAGCATGACCTACACAATCTTAATCGTAGAGGATGAATATCTAGTAAGACAAGGCTTGACCAAGTTGGTCAATGTAGCAGCCTACGATATGGAAATCATCGGTCAGGCTGAAAATGGAAGGCAGGCTTGGGACTTGATTCAAAAGCAGGTGCCAGATATCATTTTAACTGATATCAATATGCCTCAGCTAAATGGCATCCAGTTGGCCAGTCTGGTACGAGAAACCTATCCTCAGGTTCACCTAGTTTTTTTGACAGGTTACGATGATTTTGATTATGCCTTGTCTGCTGTCAAACTCGGTGTAGATGACTACCTGCTCAAGCCCTTTTCTCGTCAGGATATTGAGGAAATGTTGGGGAAAATCAAGCAAAAACTAGACAAGGAAGAAAAAGAAGAGCAGTTACAAGATTTATTAACCGATAAGTTTGAGGGAAATATTGCTCAGAAAATCCAGTCTCATCTGGCTGATAGTCAATTTAGTTTAAAGTCTTTAGCCAGTGAATTGGGCTTTAGTCCGACTTATCTGAGCTCCTTGATTAAGAAAGAGTTGGGGCTGCCTTTTCAGGATTATCTGGTGAGAGAGCGTGTCAAACAAGCCAAGCTCTTGCTTCTGACCACGGATTTAAAGATTTACCAGATAGCCGAAAAGGTTGGATTTGAAGATATGAACTACTTTACCCAACGTTTTAAACAGATTGCAGGTGTGACACCTCGACAGTTTAAGAAGGGAGAAGGTCGATGAAGCGTTCTTCTCTTTTAGTCAGAATGGTTATTTCCATCTTTCTGGTCTTTCTCATTCTACTAGCTGTGGTCGGGACTTTTTATTATCAATCTAGTTCATCAGCTATTGAGGCTACTATCGAGGGTAATAGCCAAACGACCATTAGCCAAACTAGCCACTTTATTCAGTCTTATATCAAAAAATTAGAAACCACCTCTACCAGTTTGACCCAGCAGAAGGATGTCTTAGCCTATGCTGAGAATCCTAACCAAGTCCAAGCCAAGGGAATCCGAGATCTGTTTTTGACCATCTTAAAGGCAGACCAGGACTTGAAAACGGTGGTACTGGTCACCAAATCCGGTCAGGTTATTTCTACAGATGATAGTGTGCAGATGAAAACTTCCTCAGATATGATGGCTGAGGATTGGTACCAAAAGGCTATTCATCAGGGAGCTAAGCCAGTTTTGACACCAGCTCGTAAATCAGACAGTCAGTGGGTCATTTCTGTCACTCAGGAACTTGTTGATACAAAGGGAGCCAATCTTGGTGTGCTTCGTTTGGATATTTCCTACGAAACTCTGGAAGCCTATCTCAACCAACTCCAGTTGGGCCAGCAGGGCTTTGCCTTTATCATCAATGAAAACCATGAATTTGTCTACCATCCTAAACGTACTGTCTATAGCTCAGCGAGTGAAATGGAGGCCATGAAACCCTACATCGAGACGGGGCAGGGCTATACGCTGGACCATCAATCCTACGTTAGTCAAGAACAGATTACAGGTACTGATTGGACGGTTATAGGCGTGTCTTCGTTGGAGAAGTTAGACCAGGTTCGGAGTCAACTCATGTGGACCTTGCTTGGTGCTAGTGCCTTATCTCTTCTTGCCTGTCTCTGCTTGGTGTGGTTCAGTCTCAAACGCTGGATTGCTCCTTTGAAGGACCTAAGAGAAACCATGCTGGAAATTGCTTCTGGTACACAAAATCTGCGTGCTAAGGAAGCTGGCGCCTATGAACTGAGAGAAGTGACTCGCCAGTTCAATGCCATGCTGGATCAGATTGATCAGTTGATGGCAGATGTGCGCAGGCAGGAAGAAGCAACCCGGCAGTATGAACTTCAAGCACTGTCGAGCCAGATTAACCCCCATTTCCTCTATAATACTTTGGACACTATCATCTGGATGGCTGAATTTCAGGATAGTCAGCGAGTGGTTCAGGTGACCAAGTCCTTGGCAACCTATTTCCGCTTGGCGCTCAATCAAGGAAAGGATTTGATTTCTCTTTCTGATGAAATCAATCATGTTCGCCAGTACCTCTTTATCCAGAAACAACGCTATGGTGATAAGCTGGAGTATGAGATTGATGAAAATCCTGACTTTGGTAACCTAGTCTTACCCAAGTTGGTGTTGCAACCTCTTGTAGAAAATGCTCTTTACCATGGTATTAAGGAGAAGGAAGGTCAGGGCCATATTAAAGTTTCTGTTCAGAGACAGGATATAGGGGTTGTCATCCGCATTGAGGATGATGGTGTTGGTTTCCAAGCTACTAGCGATAGTAGTCAAAGTCAGCTCAAACGTGGAGGAGTTGGCCTTCAAAATGTCAACCAACGACTCAAACTTCATTTTGGAGACAATTACCAGATGAAGATCAATTCTGCACCCGAAAAAGGGACGACAGTTGAAATATGCATTAATAAAATAGTAATTAGCTAACTCCCAGTCTATTCTGGGAGTTTTGCTTTTAAAAATCAGAATGATTAGTTGGCCTTGATAAAATCAGTAAAAAAAGATATGATAGAGAGTGACAAAAGAGGTATCAAGTATGAAGGAAAAAGACATTCAAAGAGCAACAAGCCAGATTGTAGAAGATGTAATAGAAAAGGCTAATTTGAGGCAAGGAGCTATCTTTGTTTTGGGCCTTTCTTCTAGTGAGGTAATGGGTGGTCAGATTGGTAAGGAATCCAGTCAAGAAATTGGGGAAGTCATTGTGAAGACTATTCTAGATATCCTAGAGGAAAAAGGGATTCATCTAGCCGTTCAAGGTTGTGAACATGTCAATCGGGCCCTCGTTGTGGAACGTCAGGTTGCAGAGCAGTTTGGCCTGGAAATTGTTAGTGTCCTTCCGACACTTCATGCAGGAGGTTCAGGTCAGTTGGCAGCTTTCAAGTTTATGCGGGATCCAGTTGAGGTTGAATTTATCAAGGCCCATGCTGGATTAGATATCGGAGATACCGCAATTGGCATGCATGTCAAGCATGTTCAGGTTCCGATTCGCCCTCTTTTGAGAGAGATTGGGCACGCCCACGTAACGGCTCTAGCTAGTCGTCCCAAATTAATCGGAGGTGCGCGTGCGCAGTATCCACAAGATTCTATCAGAAAGTCATGAGAATGAAAAAGACAAAACATCAACTAGAAAAAATTACCAAATATTCTATTCGTAAGCTCACTGTTGGGGTAGGTCCTGTAGCTATCGGGGCCTTCCTTTTTGGTGCCAGTACCCTTTTAGTAGATAAGGTGCAAGCCAATGAAATTGGTGGTGTTCATAGTGTGCATTACCGCTATCTGGCGGAGCAGGAATTGACCGAGTCTGAAAAAGCCTTGATTCGCCATGAGGTTCCTACAGAATTTCAAGATGAAGATATTATTTATGTAGTTTATCGCAAGAAGGAGACTAACAGTCAACAACTTCCATACACAGGAAGTAAGGAGCTTGCTTTGGCAGGTCTTGGATTGGCAACAGCCTCACTAGCGGTTCTATTAGTTTCCAAGAAACACCGTAGTAAAGTACTTGGTATTCTGTTAATTAGCTCTATCGGCGTCAGCAATTTTGTACCTTTTACTGCCTTTGCATTTGAAAATAAAGAGTTACTTTCGTATAACCAAACTATTTCTGCATCTACACATGAAGGTTTGGCTAAAGGTGTTATTCATATTGAAGGATATGAGTATGTTGGTTACTTTAAAGAATCAAAATCTAGTACCAATACAAGCAGTAAAAAAGGTGAGTCGGTAGTTGAAGAACCACAGACGGAATATACAGGCAAGATTGAAGCTAAAGGCACTCAGGAACCAGGCAAAGAGGGAGAGTCCTTAGTTCAAGAGCCACAGTCAGAATATACAGGCAAGATTGAAGCTAAAGGCACTCAGGAACCAGGCAAAGAGGGAGAGTCCTTAGTTCAAGAGCCACAGTCAGAATATACAGGCAAGATTGAAGCTAAAGGTACTCAGGAGCCAGGCAAAGAGGGAGAATCCTTAGTTC
>NZ_GL732468.1:23691-31992 GCF_000187645.1 Streptococcus sp. C300 | reverse complement strand
AAAGAGGGAGAATCCTTAGTTCAAGAACCACAGGCGGAATATACAGGTAAGATTGAAGCTAAAGGCACTCAGGAACCAGGCAAAGAGGGAGAGTCCTTAGTTCAAGAGCCACAGTCAGAATATACAGGCAAGATTGAAGCTAAAGGTACTCAGGAGCCAGGCAAAGAGGGAGAGTCCTTAGTTCAAGAACCACAGGCGGAATATACAGGCAAGATTGAAGCTAAAGGTACTCAGGAGCCAGGTAAAGAAGGTGAGTCGGTAGTTCAAGAAAAGTTACCTGAATATAAAGTAACTGAGGGCGCGGTTACGAAAGAAACTACTACGGAGATTGACTATAAGACAGAAATTATCGAAGATCCAACCAAGTATACGGATGAAGAAACTGTCGTCCAAGATGGAGAAAAGGGTAGTCAAATTACCAAAACGACTTATAAGACTATTGAGGGTGTTGAGACTGACCAAGTTTTAAATACAGCTACAACTGTCATCAAAGAACCGGTCACTAAAAAAATAAGTCGTGGTACGAAACCAATTGAAGGAACTCTGGTAGAAGAAAGTCTTGAAAAGATTCCGTTTAAGGAAAAGGTTGAAGAAGATGATCAACTGAAAAAAGGTGAAAGAGTTACTGTCAAAGAAGGAAAAGACGGACAGAAAAAGGTTATAAAGACTTATAAGACAATTAAAGGACTGAAGACTGAAGAAGCACCAAAAGTTGTCGAACAGGTTTTGGAGTTAGATCAAGATCGTGTCGTTAAATTAGGAACTAAAAACTTTGAAAAACCAATTTTAAGTTTGTCGCTTATCGATGTTAAAGATTTAAAACGAACATCTCAAATTCGTTACAATTTGGAAAACCCAAGTAAGGCAACTATAAAATCAATTACCCTAACTCTTAAAAAGGGTGATGAAATTGTCAAAACATTGACTATTTCGCCAGACAACTTAACAGCTAGTCTGACAGATTTGCAGTACTACAAGGATTATAAACTCGAAACCAAAATGGTTTATGACCGTGGTGAGGGTGATGAAGAAGAAGTTCTGAAAGAAGAACCACTAAGAATTGACCTCAAAAAAGTTGAAGTCAAAAATATTAAAGAAACAAGCTTAATAAGTGTTGATACTGATGGTGTTGAAACGGATAGTAGCTTCTTAACTTCTGTTCCAACTGATGTAAAACCATACTATCTAAAAATCGCTACGCATGATAATAAGGTGACCCGTCTTGCTGTGGATAAAATCGAAGAAGTTACTGTCGATGGAAAAACACTATACAAGGTCACTGCTAAAGCTCCTGATCTAGTTCAGCATACTAATGGTAATGAACTCAGTGAAGAATATGTTCATTATTTTGCCAAGCCAAAATCTCACGAAGAGAATGTCTACTACGATTTCAATGAATTGGTAAAAGCAATGCAAGCTAATCGTAAGGGGACGTTTAAGCTTGGTGCAGATTTGAACGCAGCAAATGTTCCAACTCCAAATAAACAATATGTACCAGGTGTATTTAATGGTCATTTAACAAGTGTTGATGGAAAACAGTATACCATTCATAATATCGCTCGACCATTGTTTGAGCGTATTGAAAATGCTTCTGTGAAGAATATCAATCTTGGCAATGTGAATATTAATATGCCTTGGGCAGAAAATATTGCACCTGTTGCAAGAATTGTTAAAAATGCTGTAATCGAAAATGTCAAAGTTACAGGCCATATTATTGCGAAAAATGATCTTGCTGGTGTGGTTAATAAATTAGATGGTGAGGGCGCTAAAGTTAATAATGTTGCTTTCATTGGTAAAATTGATGGTGTTGGGGATAAAGGATGGAATCTTGCTGGTATTGTGGGTGAGATTTGGAAAGGCCATGCGAATAAAACATATGTAGAAGCTGATATTACAGCAACTAAGGCTCGGGCTGCTGGTCTTGCGTCTACTGTTGACAATAGTTCGGACCCTAATGGCATCGGTAAATATGGGACTGTACGAAATTCAGTCGCTAAAGGAACAATTAAAGTTAAATCACCTGTAGATGTTGGAGGTTTCGTCAGCAAGAACTGGGTATGGGGTAAACTTGAAAATAATGTTTCAATGATGAAAGTTGAGAACGGTGAAGAATTCTATGGTTCCAGTGATATTGATTACGATGGGGGATACTTCACGAATAATGCTCTTGAAAGAAACTTTGTTGTAAAAGATGTTAGTGCAGGTAAACATTCGTTCAAATATTCTCGTTCACATAGAATTAGAGAAATTAGTCTCGAAGAAGCTAATACCAAGATTGATGCAATGGGAATCACTGCTGATAAGTTTGAAATTAAACCTCTAATTGAGGACACTCTCAACAATACAAAATCATTAGATGAGACCTATAAAGATACTCAAGATTACAGAATTGACCGTGAGCTTGCTTACCGTAACATTGAAAAACTTCAACCGTTCTACAATAAAGAGTGGATTATCAATCAAGGTAACAAGATTCCAGAAGGATCTAAATTACTAACTACAGAAGTATTGTCTGTAACAGGTATGAAAGATGGTCAATTCGTGACGGACTTATCTGATGCTAGTCACATTATGATTCACTATGCGGATGGTACTAAGGAAGAAAAAGTTGTCACACGTAAAGCTGATTCTCAAGTCCAACAAGTTCGTGAATATAGTATCGAAGGTCTTGGTGACGTCGTTTATACACCGAATATGGTTGTTAAAGATAGAACACAATTAATCAACGATATTAAAGCAAAATTAGCAGGTGTTGAATTGATTTCTCCTGAAGTGCGTGCGTTAATGGACAAACGTGGCAAAGCTGAAGAAAATACTGATGGTCGTAAAGATGGTTATATTAAAAATCTATTCCTTGAAGAAAGCTTTGAAGAAACGAAAGCTAATTTGGATAAATTAGTCAAAGCTTTAGCCGAAAACGAAGACCATCAATTGAATAGTGATGAAGCTGCCATGAAAGCTCTTCTTAAAAAAGTAGAAGACAACAAAGCTAAAATTATGATGGCTCTTACTTATTTAAATCGTTATTATGGATTTAAATACAATGATATGAGCATTAAAGATCTTATGATGTTCAAGCCTGATTTTTATGGTAAGAACGTTAGCGTTATCGATAGATTGATTCAAATTGGTTCACGTGAACATTTCTTGAAAGGGGATCGAACTCAAGATGCTTATCGTGATGTGATTGCGGGAGCAACAGGTAAAGGTAATTTAAATGACTTCTTAACATACAACATGAAACTCTTTACAGAAGATACTGATATGAATGTATGGTATAAGAAAGCTATTTCTCATACTAACTATGTAGTTGAGAAACAATCATCTAACCCTGATTTTGCTAATAAGAAATATCACTTATATGAAAACTTAAATAACAGTGAACATGGTCGATACATTTTACCACTTCTTAATACGAAGAAGGCTCACATGTTCATAATTTCAACGTACAATACGCTAGCGTTTAGTGCATTTGAGAAATATGGTAAGAATACAGAATCTGAACGTGAAGCGTTTAAGAAAGAAATCGATTTACGTGCACAAGAGCAAATTAATTACTTAGACTTCTGGTCAAGACTTGCCGCTGATAATGTACGTAATCAATTGTTGAAATCTGAAAATATGGTTCCATCAGCAATTTGGGATAACCAAGATGTTCCAGGTAATGGATGGGCTGACCGAATGGGTCATAATAAGAATGGTGACTATGCTCCAGTTCGTGAGTTCTATGGACCTACAGGTAAATGGCACGGATATAACGGTATGGGTGCGTATGCTTATATCTTTTCTAACCCACAAAATTCAGAAGCTGTATACTACATCATCTCTAGTATGATTAGTGATTTTGGTACATCTGCATTCACTCACGAAACAACTCACATTAATGACCGTATGGCCTACTTAGGAACATGGCGTCACCGTGAAGGGACAGATATTGAATCATTTGCTCAAGGTATGCTACAATCACCATCTCTTACAAACTATAATGGTGAATATGGTTCACTTGGATTAAATATGGCGTACGAACGTAAAAATGATGGTACACAAATTTATAACTATGATCCTAATATGTTAAGTAGTCGTGAGAAGATTGATCACTACATGAAGAACTATAACGAATCAATGATGATGCTTGATTACTTAGAAGCAGAATCTGTCATCAAGAAAAATACTGGAACTAACGATAAGTGGTTTAAGAAAATCGATAAGAAATATCGCGAAAAAGCGAGCTATAATAAGTTAGAAGGTGCACCACACCAATGGGATTTAGTTCGTGATTTAAATGATGTTGAGAAGAGTATGAAACTGACAGCTATTGATCAACTTGTAGATAACAACTTCGCTACAAAACACGGGCTACCTGGTAATGGTCATTACCGTACTGAAGGATTCGATTCTGCTTATACTGTTGTGAATATGATGACTGGTATTTACGGTGGTAACACAAGTAAGAGTACGGCTGGCTCAATCTCATTCAAACACAATACATTCCGTATGTGGGGCTACTACGGTTACCTTGATGGATTCTTAGGGTATGCATCTAACAAGTATAAACAAGAATCTAAAGCAGCCGGTAATGTAGGTCTAGGTGATGACTTTATCATCCAAAAAGTTTCTAAAGGTAGATTTAATACATTAGAAGAGTGGAAGAAAGAATGGTATAAAGAAGTCAGAGCTAAAGCTGAGAAAGGTTTTGTAGAAATTGAAATTGATGGTCAAAAGATTTCAACATATGAAAAACTTCAAGAGCTATTCGATGCTGCAGTTGAAAAAGACCTTCAAGGTAATAAATTTGATAATACAGTGAATCTTAAATGGAAAGTTTACAAACAACTCTTGCAGAAATCAGACGGATTTACTGGAGATTTATTCACTAAATAGTAGATAGGACTAGTAAAATGAAAAAAGGTAGATCAGCTTTGTCTGTATCTGCCTTTTTGTGCTATACTTAAGATATGCATAGAAAAACAGTGATTGATTTTAGGGCTTTGGGGGAGAGATACACCTTCACTCAGCCTATCAAAGAGTTAAAAACGAGAGATTTATCAGAAGTGGCAGACTTGCTGGCACAAGTGGAAAGCTACCAAGAGCAAGGGTATTATGTGGTGGGCTATGTCAGTTACGAGGCTGCACCTGCATTTGAGGAGAAATTAGCAGTTCATAAAGCTCCTTTACTGGGCGAGTATCTGCTATATTTTACAGTTCATGATAGGGTAGAAACATCGCCTATTCCTCTGACTTATGAGGAAGTAGATCTGCCTTCAAGGTGGCAGGAAGAAACATCTGCAGAGAACTATGAAGAGGCTATTGCCCAGATTCACCATCATTTGCGTCAAGGGGACACCTACCAGGTCAACTACACCGTCCAACTCAAGCAAGACCTAAGTGCCAATCCTTTTGTCATCTACAATCGCATGGTGGTAGAGCAGGAGGCGGGCTACAATGCTTATGTAGAACATGACGAGATGGCAGTGATTTCCATGAGTCCAGAGCTCTTTTTTGAGCAAAATGACCGTGAATTAACGACTCGCCCAATGAAAGGAACAACCCAGCGGGGAGTGACTGACCAAGAAGACCTTGCCCAAGCTAGCTGGCTAGAACAGGATCCTAAAAATCGCTCTGAAAATATGATGATTGTGGATCTTTTGCGCAACGATATGAACCGTATTTCTGAAGTGGGCAGTGAATATGTGGAGCGTCTGTGCCAAGTGGAGCAGTATTCAACTGTTTGGCAGATGACGTCGACCATCAAGAGTCAGTTACGATTGGATGTGGACTTGGTTGCCATTTTTCGCTCTCTCTTTCCTTGTGGATCCATAACGGGAGCTCCGAAAATTGCGACCATGGAAATCATCAAGAACTTGGAGCCACAACCCAGAGGAGTTTACTGTGGAACGATTGGTCTCTTGCTTCCACATGGACGACGAATTTTTAATGTCGCCATTCGGACTATTCAACTTCACAAGAGTCAAGCCATTTATGGAGTTGGAGGAGGGATTACTTGGGATAGCACTTGGGAATCTGAATATCGTGAAGTTCATCAAAAGGCGGCTGTTCTCTATCGTAAACAAGCTTGTTTCAAATTGATTACTACAGGAAGAGTCAGCCAGAAGAGCCTGCTGTTTGAAGAACAACATCTGGAAAGATTGACAAAAGCGAGTCGTTATTTTGCCTATCCTTTTGATCCAGAAGAACTGGGACAAAAGATAGAGGAAGAGTGTCAAGCTTGTGATTCCCACCAAGACTACCGTTTGCGAATTACTATCAGCAAATCTGGAGAGATGGAAGTCAGTCGCCAAGTACTTGAACCCCTTAGTCCAGCTTTCTGCCAGGCTCAACTTTGCCTTCAGGAAGCTGATTTGCAACAAGCATTTACCTACTTCAAAACCACTCACAGACCACACTTGAGCTTAGGGGAACAGGAAATCATTTACCATAATGTAGCAGGAGAGCTATTGGAAACGTCTATCGGGAATCTAGTTCTGAAAATTGCTGGAAAACTCTACACACCACCCATCAGTCAAGGAATTTTACCAGGAATCTACCGCCAGCATTTGTTGGAAACAGGACAGGTAGAGGAAAAAGTCTTGACTGTGCAAGACTTGGACCAAGCGGAAACTATCTATGGCTGTAATGCAGTCAGAGGCTTGTATGAGTTGGAAGTGATATAACTATAGATTTTCAATTAAGTTTTAAATTTATTTGTGAATATTTAATATTTGATTTGAAAGAAAAATAAAGCATATGGTATACTATAGGTATAAATCATTAAAAACAATGGAGATTTTTATGAAAAAATCAAAAAAAATTTTAGTAACCAGCTTAGCAACTGCAACACTGGGACTTATTTCATTTGCAGATACAACTGGAGCCTTTCCTTTTTCGGCTCAGCATGTTTCTGCTCAAGAAAAGGATGCGTCTAAAAATGGTAAGGTTGTAAAAGAGAATACAACTTCGGCGCCAAATCAAGCTGAGAAACCAAAAATACCAGCACAGAAACCAGCACCGAAACCCGCGCCGAAACCCGCGCCAAAACCAGCGCCGAAACCAGCGCCAAAGCCAGAACCAAAACCAGCGCCAAAGCCAGAACCAAAACCAGCACCAAAGCCAGCTGAGAAACCGAAAACACCAGCTCAAAAACCTGCTGAGAAACCTAAAAATACAAGTCCTAAAGAGGATAAGTCCAAATCTACAGCTCAGTCTGGATGGGTAGGCTCATCGTACTATCAAAATGGTACTAAAGTTACTAATAAGTGGATTTTTGATAAAAAAGCTAATTCTTATTTCTATCTAAATGCTTCGGGAAACTATGTCCAAAATGCCTGGGAAGGCAATTACTATCTTAAATCAGATGGCAAGATGGCTAAGAACGAATGGATTTATGATAAGAAGTACTCTGCACATTATTATTTAACAGGAGAAGGCAGCTATGCTCGTAATACATGGGTAGGTAGTTACTATCTAAAATCAGACGGGAAGAGAGCTAAAAATGAATGGATTTATGATACGAAATCGAGTTCATATTTTTATCTAACATCAGAAGGAAGTTCTGCTCGTAACACTTGGGTAGGAAATTACTACCTCAAATCAGATGGAAAGATGGCCAAGAATGAATGGATTTATGATACGAAATCGAGTTCCTATTTTTATCTAACAGGAGAAGGCAGCTACGCACGTAACAAATGGGTAGGTAATTACTATCTAAAATCAAACGGTAAGATGGCCAAAAATGAATGGGTAGATGGTGGCCGGTATTATGTTGATTCTGATGGAAAGATGGTTAAAAGTGACTGGATTTATGATAAAAACTATGGTTCATATTATTATCTAACAGCAGAAGGCAGCTACGCTCGCAACAAATGGATAGGTAAATATTATCTCAAATCAAACGGTAAGATGGCCAAGAATGAATGGGTAGATGGTGGCCGTTACTATGTTGATTCTGAAGGCAAAATGGTAACGAATAAATGGGTAGATGGTGGTCGTTACTATGTAGGATACGATGGTGTATGGCAACCAAAACCGACAGCCGGGAATCCATACTCAGCAGCTTTAAAGAGAGCACAAGGTTATAATGAGATTCATTTGTCAAAAAAAGAATTTATGAGATGTTAATTTTTGAAGGTTTTAATAGTGACACTGCACAATATGCTATCAATCATTTGCAAGCAGACTATAAGGCGAATGCCTTAGCTAAAGCAAGAGATTACCGAAAATATAGCAATCTCTCAAAAACGCAAATTTATGACTGGCTAACTTCTCCTAGTATTGACAAATTTACCAAAGAAGAAGCAAACTATG
>NZ_GL732468.1:20015-23075 GCF_000187645.1 Streptococcus sp. C300 | reverse complement strand
GGGTAGATGGTGGTCGTTACTATGTAGGATACGATGGTGTATGGCAACCAAAACCAGCAGCCGGGAATCCATACTCAGCAGCTTTAAAGAGAGCACAAGGTTATAATGAGATTCATTTGTCAAAAAAAGAATTTATGAGATGTTAATTTTTGAAGGTTTTAATAGTGACACTGCACAATATGCTATCAATCATTTGCAAGCAGACTATAAGGCGAATGCCTTAGCTAAAGCAAGAGATTACCGAAAATATAGCAATCTCTCAAAAACGCAAATTTATGACTGGCTAACTTCTCCTAGTATTGACAAATTTACCAAAGAAGAAGCAAACTATGCCATTCAACATTTAGGTGACTAATTATTTAGAATAACTATTTTAACACTGATTGACAAGTCAAGTGCAACAAAGTTGTTCCTCTAATTAAGAGAGTATCTTTAAAGCTATTTGAGTGAGCTCAAATAGCTTTTTTGCGGACTATAGCCAAGTTCAAAATAGAAGGTTCTCCTATTGTCTTTCCACTCAGAACAGAATGGATTTTCCAATTTCAAAAAGGGGTTGGAGTTTATAGGTGTGAACAAAGGCATCTATGCTATGTCCCGTTGGTTTCTCTCCCATTACTTCTGTAAATTCTTTCAGAAAGTCGTCCGATAAACGATCTAGTTTCAAATAATAGCTGGCTTCTCTAGCATACTGATAACGGTTATGGGTAGCATCTGCATAATGGTGTAGGTAATAGATCTTCTGCTCATTGACTTATTTCACTTGCGTTATGGAACCACGATTCATTTTACGAGTAATAGTAGAGCAGTTTCCCCCAGTCTACGAGCAAACTCAGCAGGTTTGAGTCCTACGTTTAAATAAGCTTCAATTTCTAGTCGCTCAGCTTCAGATAAGTGCTTGTATGAGAATAATTAGTGGACATGTTCATCTTCTTTTATACTGTTTTTCGCACCTCTAGTATATCAGATGAACATGTCTTTTGTGTTGCACTTCATTTTAAAATAGTGCTTTCATAAATAGTTATTATTTGAGTGTAAAAAAATTAAGTATATGGTATACTATAGGTATAAATCATTAAAAACAACGGAGATTTTTATGAAAAAATCAAAAAAAATTTTAGTAACCAGCTTAGCAACTGCAACACTGGGACTCATTTCACTTACAGATACAACTGGAGACTTTCCTTTTTCGGCTCAGCATGTTTCTGCTCAAGAAAAGGATGCATCTAAAAATGGTAAGGTTGTAAAAGAGAATACAACTTCGGCGTCAAATCAAGCTGAGAAATCAAAAACACCAGCGCCAAAGCCCGCTGAGAAACCGAAAACGTCAGCACCAAAACCCGCTGAGAAACCGAAAACGTCAGCGCCGAAACCCGCTGAGAAACCGAAAACGCCAGCTCAAAAACCAGCTGAGAAACCTAAAAATACAAGTCCTAAAGAGGATAAGTCCAAATCTACAGCTCAGTCTGATTGGGTAGGCTCATCGTACTATGAAAATGGTGCTAAAGTTACTAATAAGTGGATTTTTGATAAAAAAGCTAATTCTTATTTCTATCTAAACTCTTCGGGAAACTATGTCCAAAATGCTTGGGTAGGCAATTACTATCTCAAATCAGATGGAAAGATGGCCAAGAATGAATGGATTTATGATAAAAACTATGGGTCATACTATTATCTAACAGGAGAAGGCAGCTACGCTCGTAATACATGGGTAGGTAATTACTATCTCAAATCAAATGGGAAGAGAGCTAAAAATGAATGGATTTATGACAATAACTATGGGTCATATTATTATTTAACAGGAGAAGGCAGCTACGCTCGCAACACATGGGTAGGCAATTACTATCTTAAATCAGATGGTAAGATGGCTAAAGCTGAGTGGATTTATGACAATAACTATGGGTCATACTATTATTTAACAGGAGAAGGCAGCTACGCTCGCAACAAATGGGTAGGTAATTACTATCTAAAATCAGATGGTAAGATGGCCAAAAATGAATGGGTAGATGGTGGTCGTTATTATGTAGGATACGATGGTGTGTGGCAACCAAAACCAGCGCCAAAGCCGGCACCAAAACCAGCTGAGAAACCAAAAACACCAGCACAAAAACCTGCTGATAAACCGAAAACACCAGCACAAAAACCTGCTGAGAAACCAAAAACACCAGCACCAAAACCTGCTGATAAACCGAAAACACCAGCACAAAAACCTGCTGATAAACCGAAAACACCAGCACAAAAACCTGCTGATAAACCGAAAACACCAGCACAAAAACCGACTGAAAAAGCTAAAGAAACAACTTCTAAACAGGATAAATCACAATCTAAAGCTCAGTCTGGCTGGGTAGGAAATTACTACCTCAAATCAGATGGAAAGAGAGCTAAAAATGAATGGGTAGATGGTGGTCGTTATTATGTTGATTCTGATGGAAAAAAGGTTAAAAGTGACTGGATTTATGATAAAAACTATGGTTCCTATTATTATCTAACAGCAGAAGGCAGCTACGCTCGCAACAAATGGATAGGTAAATATTATCTCAAATCAGATGGTAAGATGGCCAAGAATGAATGGGTAGATGGTGGCCGTTATTATGTTGAATCAGACGGTAAAATGGCTAGGGACAAATGGGTAGATGGTGGCCGTTACTATGTAGGAAACGATGGTGTGCGGCAACCAAAACCAGCAGCCGGGAATCCATACTCAGCAGCTTTAAAGACAGCACAAGATTATAATAGGATTCATTTGTCAAAAAAAAGAATTTATGAGATGTTAATTTATGAAGGTTTTAATAGTGACACTGCACAATATGCTATCAATCATTTGCAAGCAGACTATAAGGCGAATGCCTTAGCTCAAGCAAGAGAATACCAAAAATATAACAATCTCTCAAAGACAGAAATTTATGAGAGGCTAACTTCTCCTTATTTTAGAAAATTTACCAAAGAAGAAGCCAACTATGCCATTCAAAACTTAATATACCATCAGAAGGCAGCTATCCTCGCAATAAATGGGTAGGATACTATTATTATAAATCAGATGGAAAGTTGGCCAAGAATGAATGG
>NZ_GL732468.1:11033-19821 GCF_000187645.1 Streptococcus sp. C300 | reverse complement strand
AATGAATGGGTAGATGGTGGCCGTTACTATGTTGATTCTGAAGGCAAAATGGTAAGGGGCAAATGGGTAGATGGTGGCCGTTACTATGTAGGAAACGATGGTGTGCGGCAACCAAAACCAGCAGCCGGGAATCCATACTCAGCAGCTTTAAAGACAGCACAAGATTATAATAGGATTCATTTGTCAAAAAAGAATTTATGAGATGTTAATTTATGAAGGTTTTAATAGTGACACTGCACAATATGCTATCAATCATTTGCAAGCAGACTATAAGGCGAATGCCTTAGCTCAAGCAAGAGAATACCGAAAATATAACAATCTCTCAAAGACAGAAATTTATGAGAGGCTAACTTCTCCTTATTTTAGAAAATTTACTAAAGAAGAAGCCAACTATGCCATTCAACATTTAGGTGACTAATTTTTACAAATAGTGAAGCAAATGAGATGTTTTAATTTTGGCTTGTAGCCTGCAAACCTTTGCACAAATCTAACGATTTTGTTATACTATATCTGTAAGCATTTTCAATTAAAAAGGAGAAGACGATGAGTCAAAAGATTATTGGGATTGACCTTGGTGGTACATCTGTTAAGTTCGCAATTTTAACTCAAGAGGGAGAAATCCAAGAAAAATGGTCTATCAAGACCAACATTTTGGATGAAGGAAGCCATATTGTAGACGATATGATTGAGTCTATTCAGCATCGCTTGGACTTGCTTGGATTGTCTGCTACGGATTTCCGAGGCATTGGCATGGGTTCACCTGGTGTGGTTGACCGTGAAAAAGGGACTGTTATCGGTGCCTACAACCTCAACTGGAAAACCCTTCAACCAATCAAAGAAAAGATTGAAAAAGCCTTGGGGATTCCATTCTTCATCGATAATGATGCCAACGTAGCTGCTCTTGGTGAGCGCTGGATGGGTGCTGGTGACAACCAACCAGACGTTGTCTTTATGACACTCGGTACCGGTGTTGGTGGCGGTATCGTGGCTGAAGGAAAACTGCTTCACGGTGTTGCTGGTGCAGCAGGAGAGCTTGGCCACATCACTGTTGACTTTGACCAACCAATCGCATGTACCTGTGGTAAAAAAGGCTGTCTTGAGACAGTTGCTTCTGCAACAGGGATTGTCAACTTGACTCGTCGTTATGCAGATGAATACGAAGGCGATGCGGCCTTGAAACGCTTGATCGACGACGGTGAAGAAGTAACAGCAAAAACTGTCTTTGACCTTGCAAAAGAAGGGGACGACCTTGCTTTGATCGTTTACCGTAACTTCTCACGTTACTTGGGAATCGCTTGTGCCAATATCGGCTCAATCCTCAACCCTTCAACAATCGTTATCGGTGGTGGGGTGTCAGCTGCGGGAGAATTCCTTCTACAAGGTGTTCAAAAGGTTTATGACGAAAACACCTTCCCACAAGTACGCACAACAACTAAATTAGCTCTTGCAACTCTAGGAAATGACGCTGGAGTTATTGGAGCAGCGTCGCTTGTATTGCAATAAGATAAAAAAGGGGGAAAAACACTACTTTAAAGCTAGTGATTTTCCTCCTTTCTTTTTTTATGCTATACTAGTTAAGACTATAAATGAGGTGATAGTAAATGACAAAAGCAGATACGATTTTTAAAGAGAATATTGAACGAATCCTCAAAGACGGTGTTTTTTCTGAACAAGCACGTCCCAAGTACAAGGATGGGACTGTTGCCAACTCCAAGTACATAACGGGTGCCTTTGCTGAGTACGACTTGGCCAAGGGGGAATTCCCCATCACGACCTTGCGACCCATTGCCATCAAATCCGCCATCAAAGAAGTCCTCTGGATTTACCAAGATCAGTCAAATAGCCTAGAAGTGCTCAATAACAAGTACAATGTTCACTACTGGAATGACTGGGAAGTGGGAGACACGGGAACCATCGGTGAGCGCTATGGGGCGGTTGTTAAGAAACACGACATCATTAACAAGATTCTCAAGCAGTTGGAAGCCAATCCTTGGAACCGTCGCAATATCATTTCGCTCTGGGATTATGAGGCTTTTGAGGCAACTGATGGCCTTCTTCCATGTGCTTTCCAGACTATGTTTGATGTCCGTCGAGTTGATGGGGACATCTATCTAGATGCGACTTTGACCCAGCGTTCGAATGATATGCTGGTTGCTCACCACATCAATGCTATGCAGTATGTGGCTCTACAGATGATGATTGCCAAGCATTTTGGATGGAAGGTTGGAAAATTCTTCTACTTTATCAACAACCTCCATATCTATGATAATCAATTTGAACAAGCAGAGGAATTGCTCCGTCGTGAGCCGTCAAACTGCCAACCTCGTTTGGTTTTGAATGTGCCAGATGGGACTAATTTCTTTGATATCAAAGCCGAAGACTTTGAGTTGGTTGACTATGATCCGGTTAAGCCGCAGCTGAAGTTTGATTTGGCTATTTAAGAAAATAAAAAGAAGTTGAGATTTCTCAACTTCTTTTGTTGCTTAATGTGATACGCGGCGGCGAGCTGCTTTTTTGCGGTTTTCTTCGATGAAAGCTGCTTTTTGCTCTTCTGGCTCAATTACTTTCTTTTTAATTGCGTATACTGCACCTGCAACGGCAGCGACAGTTCCTGCGACACCTGTTACAAGACCTTTAGCGAATCCTTTAGCCATGAGTCTTCCTCCTTTATCTTCCCGATCAGCCAGACTCCTCAAGAGGTAGCATTTTTCTGACCGACCTTTTTGTGATATAATAATAGTAACGAAAAAATGGAAATTTTTCAAGGAAAAAAGATGAAAACAAAAATAATTGTGATTGTTGGACCGACCGCTGTTGGGAAGACAGCCCTTGCTATTGAAGTGGCCAAGCGCTTTGGTGGAGAGGTGGTCAGTGGTGACAGTCAGCAAGTATACAGAAGGCTAGATATTGGGACGGCCAAGGCTAGCCCAGAGGAGCAAGTAGCTGTTCCTCATCATTTGATTGATGTCAGAGAGGTGACCGAGTCTTACTCGGCTTTTGATTTTGTTTCAGAAGCTAAGAAGGCTATTGAGGATATTCAAAACCGTGGCAAGCTAGCCATTATCGCTGGAGGCACAGGCCTTTATATCCAGAGCTTGCTTGAAGGCTATCATCTAGGTGGGGAAACACCTCATGAGGAGATATTAGCCTATCGAGCTAGTTTAGAGCCTTTATCAGATGAAGAATTAGCCAATCTTGTGGAGCAGGCAGGCCTTGAAATTCCCCAGTTTAACCGTCGTCGTGCCATGCGCGCCTTGGAAATTGTCCATTTTGGTCAGGATTTGGAAAATCAGGAAAGTCCTTATGAACCTTTGATTATCTGCTTGGATGATGAACGCAGTCAGCTTTATGAACGTATCAATCGCCGAGTAGATCTGATGTTTGAGGCTGGGCTTTTGGATGAGGCCAAGTGGCTCTTTGACCATTATCCAGATGTGCAGGCAGCCAAAGGCATTGGCTACAAGGAACTTTTTCCTTACTTCCGTGGGGAGCAGACTCTCGAGGAAGCTAGCGAGAGTCTCAAGCAGGCGACACGTCGTTTTGCTAAGCGCCAGCTGACCTGGTTCCGTAATCGCATGCAGGTGACCTTTTATCAGATAGGAGAGTCTGGTGTGAAGAACCGCATTTTAAGCCAGATTGAGGAGTTTTTAAATGATTGAAACGGAGAAAAAAGAGGAACGGGTCCTGCTCATTGGTGTTGAACTGCAGGGTATGGAAAATTTTGACCTCTCCATGGAAGAGTTGGCCAGTCTGGCTGCGACTGCTGGAGCAGTTGTAGTAGATAGTTACAGACAAAAACGTGAAAAATATGATTCCAAGACTTTTGTTGGCTCTGGTAAGTTGGAAGAAATTGCACTGATGGTAGATGCGGAAGAAATTAGCACTGTCATCGTCAATAACCGTTTGACACCAAGGCAGAATGTCAATTTGGAGGAAGTTCTCGGTGTTAAGGTGATTGACCGTATGCAGTTGATTTTGGATATCTTTGCCATGCGGGCTCGAAGCCATGAAGGGAAGCTCCAAGTTCACCTTGCCCAACTAAAATACCTCTTGCCTCGCTTGGTTGGTCAGGGGATTATGCTTAGTCGTCAGGCTGGGGGAATTGGTTCCCGTGGACCTGGTGAAAGTCAGCTGGAGCTGAATCGTCGTAGTGTTCGTAATCAAATCACAGATATCGAGCGTCAGCTCAAGATCGTTGAGAAAAATCGGGCTACGGTCAGAGAAAAACGTTTGGAGTCGAGTACCTTTAAGATTGGTTTGATTGGTTACACCAATGCTGGGAAGTCAACTATCATGAACAGCTTAACCAGTAAGACCCAGTACGAAGCAGATGAGCTATTTGCAACTCTGGATGCGACAACTAAGAGTATCCATCTAGGTGGCAATCTTCAGGTAACCTTGACTGATACCGTTGGCTTTATCCAGGATTTGCCGACTGAATTGGTGTCCAGTTTCAAGTCGACCTTGGAAGAAAGCAAGCATGTAGACCTTCTAGTTCATGTCATTGATGCTAGCAATCCTTATCATGAGGAGCATGAAAAAACGGTTCTGTCTATCATGAAAGATTTGGACATGGAGGACATTCCTCGCTTGACCCTTTATAATAAAGCGGATTTGGTGGAGGATTTCACGCCTACTCAAACACCGTATGCCCTCATTTCTGCCAAGTCTGAGGATAGTCGTGAGCAGCTGCAAGCATTGTTTTTGGAGAAGATTAAGGAAATTTTTGAAGCATTTACTCTACGGGTGCCCTTTTCGAAGTCTTACAAGATTCATGATTTGGAAAGTGTAGCGATTCTGGAAGAGCGCGATTATCAAGATGACGGAGAAGTGATTACAGGCTACATTTCCGAGAAAAATAAATGGAGGTTAGAGGAATTTTATGACTGATATTAAAACCTTGGCTCTAAAGTATGGAGGTTATACAAGTCTGGATAAGGTCTATTTAGATCAGCTTCTAGCTAGCAAAACAGAGCAAGAGCAGTTAGCTCTCATCACACCTCCTCCGAGTGTAGTCAATGCCTACTTTGCAGAACTCTACCAGAAAAAGAGTCCTGAAGCTGCGACGGATTATTTTGCAGAACTCAGTCAGGAACTGAACATCTACAATGTTGAACCAAGTTTCACCTTTGAAAATAAGCCTTTTATTCGTCTGAACCTGTCGGGTAAATCTTTTGGATTTTGCTATGAGAGTGAGGGCTTGGGGCGGATCTTCTCTGAAAATGAAGAGGAAATCTCGGATGACTTGCTTTTTGAGATTGCACAAATTTTCCCTCATCAACTCGTCTTTGAAGAATCTGGAAAGATTTACATGAAAGCTGTCGGAGATGAAGAAGTTGTTAGTGTGAAGAATCTCACAGCTTTGACTGATTTAGAAAGTTTAGCAGATGGTCGCAAGCGTCTCAAAGGCTACAGCCAAGAGGATTTACTGCAAGAAGCTGTTGCTTTTTCTGGCAGTCGCTATTTCCGATCGGAAAATCGCACAGCTATGTTATATATTGATTAATTAGAAAGTATCGAATGGATATTCAATTTTTAGGAACAGGGGCCGGTCAGCCCTCTAAAGCCCGCAACGTTTCAAGTCTCGCCCTGAAACTCTTGGATGAGATTAACGAAGTTTGGCTCTTTGACTGTGGAGAAGGAACGCAAAATCGCATTCTGGAAACCACGATTCGACCACGGAAGGTCAGCAAAATCTTTATCACCCACCTGCATGGAGACCACATCTTTGGATTGCCAGGATTTCTCTCTAGCCGTGCTTTTCAGGCCAATGAAGAGCAGACAGATTTGGACATCTATGGACCGCAAGGAATCAAGTCATTTGTCTTAACCAGCCTTCGTGTGTCAGGCTCTCGTCTGCCTTACCGCATTCATTTTCATGAGTTTGACCAAGATTCTCTAGGGAAAATCCTTGAGACCGATAAATTCACTGTGTATGCAGAGGAGCTGGACCACACTATTTTCTGCGTTGGTTATCGTGTCATGCAAAAGGATCTAGAAGGGACCTTGGATGCTGAAAAACTTAAGGCTGCTGGTGTTCCGTTCGGCCCGCTTTTTGGAAAAATCAAAAACGGTCAGGACGTTGTTTTAGAAGACGGAACTGAAATCAAAGCTGCTGACTATATCTCAGCACCACGACCTGGTAAGATTATTACTATTCTGGGTGATACCCGAAAAGCCAATGCCAGTGTGCGTCTAGCTGTTAACGCTGATGTCCTTGTCCATGAGTCTACTTATGGCAAGGGAGATGAAAAAATTGCCCGCAATCACGGTCACTCAACCAATATGCAAGCAGCACAAGTAGCAGCAGAAGCAGGTGCTAAGCGCCTCTTGCTCAATCATATCAGCGCTCGTTTCCTTTCAAAAGATATCAGCCAGCTCAAGAAAGATGCGGCAACTGTTTTTGAAAATGTCCATGTGGTTAAAGACTTGGAAGAAGTGGAAATTTAGAAGATTGAGAAAGGATAAGTATGCGTACTATTCTGATTACCGGAGCAAGCGGTGGCTTAGCCCAAGAAATGGTCAAACTCTTGCCAAATGACCAACTCATCTTACTAGGTAGAAACAAGGAAAAATTAGCTCAACTCTACGGAAATCATCCTAATGTGGAATGGATTGAAATCGACATTACTGATGACTCAGCCCTAGAAGCTCTGGTAGCTGATCTCTATCTCCGTTATGGCAAGATTGATGTTTTGATTAATAACGCTGGCTATGGAATTTTTGAAGATTTCGACCAGATTTCTGACAAAGACATTCACCAGATGTTTGAGGTCAATACCTTTGCTCTGATGAATCTGTCTCGTCGTCTTGGAGCTCGCATGAAAGAAAACCGAAAAGGCCATATCATCAACATCGTCAGCATGGCAGGTTTGATAGCGACTAGCAAGTCCAGTCTCTATTCGGCGACCAAGTTTGCGGCTATTGGATTTTCAAACGCTTTGCGCCTCGAACTCATGCCCTATGGTGTCTATCTAACGACGGTTAATCCAGGACCGATTCGTACTGCCTTTTTTGACCAGGCTGACCCAGATGGGAGCTACCTCAAGTCGGTTGACCGCTTTCTCTTAGAACCAGATGTAGTTGCTAGAAAGATTGTCAAAACCATAGGAAAAAACAAACGGGAACTCAATCTCCCAGTTTTGTTGAACCTAGCCCATAAGTTTTATACCCTCTTTCCCAAGCTAGCTGATAAGTTGGCAGGGGGAATCTTTAATTATAAGTAAAAGGAGTTCCTTACAAAAGGAACTTTTTTATAATATTGAACTGAGAGTCAAAAATTTGTTTGCTTTTGTTCTAAATCTACATTCACTTTTTTCGAATCTTCTACAAATTTTAGAAAAAACAATCAAAAATATGATTTTTTGTGTTTAGGGTATTGAAATTTCCTATATTATTTTATAAAATAAAGGTAAAAGGCTATGAAAAAGTAATGCGCTTACAAAGAAATGGAAGCGGTTACTAAAGGAGGATTTTATGGAAAAAGGCCATTGGAATCGTAAAAGAGTATACAGCATTCGTAAGTTTGCCGTAGGCGCTTGCTCTGTCATGATTGGAACCTGTGCGGTTCTATTTGGAGGAAGTGTCATTGGAGAATCACCAGTTTTCGCGGATGAAACTCCGATTACTCACACTGTGGAACAAGCAAAAGAGGAAAGTCCGGCAGTGGAGGAAAAAGAAAATCAAGCTGTAGCAGAGCACAAGGATGCTGCAAGTGTCGATCAAAGTCAAGCCGCTCCAATTGAAGCAAGCAAAGCCGAGAAGAAAGAAGATGAACCTGTAGCTCCAAAAGAGGAGAAAGCGTCTCTCAAACCTGAAGAAACAGCTCCAAAGGTAGAATCTCAAGCTTCAAGTCAAGAAAAGCCTGTCAAGGAAGATTTGAAAGCTGCGACAAATGAAGAAGTGAATCAAATGATTGAAGATAGAAAAGTGAATTTTAATCAAAATTGGCACTTTAAACTCAATGCGAACCCTAAAGAAGCTGTGAAATCAGATGCAGATGTATCAACATGGCAAAAATTGGATCTCCCACACGACTGGAGTATCTTTAACGATTTTGACCATCAGTCACCTGCCCAAAACGAGGGTGGACAGCTCAATGGTGGAGAAGCTTGGTATCGCAAGACCTTTAAACTTGATGAAAAAGATCTCAAGAAAAATGTTCGAGTGACCTTTGATGGTGTCTACATGGACTCTCAAGTCTATGTCAATGGCCAGTTAGTGGGGCATTATCCAAATGGTTATAACCAGTTCTCATACGATATCACCAAATACCTTCACAAAGATGGTCGTGAGAATGTGATTGCTGTCCATGCGGTTAACAAACAACCAAGTAGCCGTTGGTACTCAGGTAGTGGTATCTACCGTGATGTGACCTTGCAAGTGACAGATAAGGTTCATGTTGAGAAAAATGGAACAACCATCTTAACACCAAAACTTGAAGAACAGCAACATGGCAAGGTTGAAACTCATGTAGCCAGCAAAATCGTCAATACAGATGATAAAGACCATGAATTGGTGGCAGAGTATCAAATCGTTGAACGTGGTGGTCAGGCTGTAACAGGCTTGGTTCGAACAGCGAGCCGTACCTTGAAAGCACATGAATCAACAAGCCTAGATGCGATTTTAGAAGTTGAACAACCAAAACTCTGGACCGTTTTAAATGACAAACCAGCCTTGTACGAATTGATTACGCGTGTATACCGTGATGGTCAGTTGGTTGATGCTAAGAAAGATTTGTTTGGTTACCGTTACTATCATTGGACTCAAATGAAGGATTCTCTTTGAA
>NZ_GL732468.1:7842-11013 GCF_000187645.1 Streptococcus sp. C300 | reverse complement strand
GCAAGTGACAGATAAGGTTCATGTTGAGAAAAATGGAACAACCATCTTAACACCAAAACTTGAAGAACAGCAACATGGCAAGGTTGAAACTCATGTAGCCAGCAAAATCGTCAATACAGATGATAAAGACCATGAATTGGTGGCAGAGTATCAAATCGTTGAACGTGGTGGTCAGGCTGTAACAGGCTTGGTTCGAACAGCGAGCCGTACCTTGAAAGCACATGAATCAACAAGCCTAGATGCGATTTTAGAAGTTGAACAACCAAAACTCTGGACCGTTTTAAATGACAAACCAGCCTTGTACGAATTGATTACGCGTGTATACCGTGATGGTCAGTTGGTTGATGCTAAGAAAGATTTGTTTGGTTACCGTTACTATCATTGGACTCCAAATGAAGGATTCTCTTTGAATGGTGAACGCATTAAATTCCATGGTGTTTCCTTGCACCATGACCACGGAGCGCTTGGAGCAGAAGAAAATTATAAAGCAGAATACCGCCGTCTCAAACAAATGAAGGAGATGGGCGTTAACGCCATCCGTACAACTCATAACCCTGCAAGTCCACAGACCTTGCAAATCGCGGCAGAACTTGGTTTGCTCGTTCAGGAAGAGGCCTTTGATACGTGGTATAATGGCAAGAAACCTTATGACTACGGGCGTTTCTTTGAAAAAGACGCTACTCACCCAGAAGCTAGAAAAGGTGAAAAATGGTCTGACTATGATCTTCGTACCATGGTCGAAAGAGATAAAAACAACCCAGCTGTCTTCATGTGGTCTATCGGGAATGAAATCGGTGAAGCTAACGGCAATGCTCACTCTCTTGCAACGGTTAAACGCTTAGTAAAAGTGATTAAAGATGTTGATACTACACGTTATGTTACTATGGGAGCAGATAAGTTCCGCTTTGGTGATGGTAGCGGTGATCATGAGAAAATTGCTAATGAACTGGATGCGGTTGGATTCAACTATTCAGAAGATAACTACAAGAAACTTCGTGCGAAACATCCAAACTGGTTGATTTACGGTTCTGAAACATCTTCAGCTACCCGTACACGTGGAAGTTACTATCGCCCTGAACAGGAATTGAAACATAGTAACGGACCTGAGCGTCATTACGAACAGTCTGACTATGGTAATGACCGAGTTGGCTGGGGTAAAACGGCAACAGATTCATGGACCTTTGACCGTGACAACGCTGGCTATGCTGGACAGTTTATCTGGACAGGTACGGACTATATCGGTGAACCTACACCATGGCACAACCAAAACCAAACTCCCGTTAAGAGCTCTTACTTTGGTATCGTAGATACAGCAGGTATTCCAAAACATGACTTTTATCTCTACCAAAGCCAATGGGTTTCTGCCAAGAAGAAACCGATGGTACACCTTCTTCCTCACTGGAACTGGGAAAATAGAGAATTGGCATCGAAAGTTGAAGATTCAGACGGAAAAATCCCAGTTCGTGCTTACTCAAACGCTGCAAGTGTTGAATTGTTCTTGAACGGTCAATCTCTCGGTGTTAAAAAGTTCAACAAAAAACAAACTAGTGATGGTCGTACCTACCAAGAAGGTGCCAATGCTAAGGAACTCTATCTTGAGTGGAAGGTTGCTTACCAACCAGGTACCTTAGAAGCAGTAGCTCGTGATGAAGCTGGTAAAGAAATTGCACGTGACAAGATTACCACTGCAGGTCAACCTGCAGGTGTTCGTCTCATCAAGGAAGAACACGCAATCGCTGCAGATGGAAAAGACTTGACTTACATCTACTATGAAATCGTAGACAGCCAAGGAAATGTGGTACCAACTGCCAATAATTTGGTTCGTTTCCAATTGCATGGACAAGGTCAACTGGTTGGTGTTGATAATGGGGAACAAGCCAGCCGTGAACGCTACAAGGCACAACCTGATGGTTCTTGGATCCGCAGAGCCTTTAACGGTAAAGGGGTTGCCATTGTTAAATCAACTGAGCAAGCAGGTAAATTCACCCTTACTGCCCACTCTGATCTCTTGAAATCGGACCAAGTCACTGTCTTTACAGGTAAGAAAGAAGGACAAGAAAAAACTGTTTTAGGTACAGAAGTACCAAAAGTACGTACTGTTATTGAGAAAGAGCCAAAAATGCCGAAGACAGTCGGTTTTATCTACAGTGATGGCAGTCGTGAAAAACGTCCAGTCACTTGGTCTTCAGTTGATGTGAGCCAAGCAGGAGTTGTGACTGTTAAAGGTATGGCAGACGGACGCGAAGTTGAGGCCCGTGTCGAAATTCTAGCAATCGCAAATGAGCTTCCAACTGTTAAGCGTGTTGCTCCAGGAACAGACTTGAGCGCTGTTGATAAATACGTTTCTATTGCTGTTACGGATGGAAGCGTACAAGAATACGAAGTTGATAAGTGGGAGATTTCGGAAGCAGATAAAGCTAAACTGTCAGTTGCAGGATCACGTATTCAAATGACTGGCCAACTAGGAGGAGAAACCATTCATGCTACTCTTGTGGTAGAAGAAGGCAATCCTGTGGCACCTGCAGTACCAACTGTAACGGTTGGTGGCGAATCTGTCACTGGTCTTACTACTCAAAATCCAATGCAATATCGAACTCTTGCTTACGGTGCATCCTTGCCAGAAGTTGTAGCAAGTGCTGAAAATGCGGATGTTACTGTAGTCCAAGCAAGTGCAGCAAACGGCATGCGTGCAAGCATCTATGTTCAACCAAAAGATGGTGGACCTCTTCAAACCTATGCAATTCAATTCCTTGAAGAAGCACCGAAAATTGACCACTTGAGCCTACAAGTGGAGCAAGCTGACGGTCTTAAAGAAGACCAAACAGTGAAATTGTCTGTACTCGCTCACTATCAAGACGGAACACAAGCAGTTTTACCAGCTGATAAAGTAAACTTCTCTACAAGTGGTGAAGGGGAAGTCGCAGTTCGTAAAGGAATGCTTGAGTTACATAGGCCAGGAACAGTCACTCTCAAAGCAGAATATGAGGGGGCTAGAGGTCAAATCGATCTCACGATCCAAGCCAACACAGAGAAGAAGATTGCGCAATCTATTCGTCCAGTGAACGTAGTAACAGACTTGCATCAAGAACCAAGCCTTCCAGCAACAGTAACAGTTGAGTATGACAAAGGTTTCCCTAAAGCCCACAAAGTCACATGGCAAGCCATTCCAAA
>NZ_GL732468.1:5182-7745 GCF_000187645.1 Streptococcus sp. C300 | reverse complement strand
TATGTTCAACCAAAAGATGGTGGACCTCTTCAAACCTATGCAATTCAATTCCTTGAAGAAGCACCGAAAATTGACCACTTGAGCCTACAAGTGGAGCAAGCTGACGGTCTTAAAGAAGACCAAACAGTGAAATTGTCTGTACTCGCTCACTATCAAGACGGAACACAAGCAGTTTTACCAGCTGATAAAGTAAACTTCTCTACAAGTGGTGAAGGGGAAGTCGCAGTTCGTAAAGGAATGCTTGAGTTACATAGGCCAGGAACAGTCACTCTCAAAGCAGAATATGAGGGGGCTAGAGGTCAAATCGATCTCACGATCCAAGCCAACACAGAGAAGAAGATTGCGCAATCTATTCGTCCAGTGAACGTAGTAACAGACTTGCATCAAGAACCAAGCCTTCCAGCAACAGTAACAGTTGAGTATGACAAAGGTTTCCCTAAAGCCCACAAAGTCACATGGCAAGCCATTCCAAAAGAAAAACTCGACTCCTATCAAACCTTTGAAGTTCTAGGTAAAGTTGAAGGTATTGACCTTGAGGCGCGTGCAAAAGTCTCTGTAGAAGGCATCGTTTCAGTTGAAGAAGTCAGTGTGACGACACCAATCGCAGAAGCACCACAATTACCAGAAAGTGTTCGTACCTACGATTCAAATGGTCACGTTTCATCAGCTAAGGTTACATGGGATACGATTCGTCCAGAGCAATACGCCAAGGAAGGTGTCTTTACAGTTAATGGTCGCCTAGAAGGTACGCAATTAACAACTAAACTTCATGTTCGCGTATCTGCTCAAACTGAGAAGGGGGCAAATATTTCTGACCAATGGACCGGATCAGAATTGCCACTTGCCTTTGCTTCAGACTCAAATCCAACTGATCCTGTTTCAAATGTCAACGATAAATTGATTTCCTTTAATGACCGCCCAGCTAACCGTTGGACAAACTGGAACCGTAGTAATCCAGAAGCTTCAGTTGGTGTCCTATTCGGAGATTCAGGTATTTTGAGCAAACGTTCAGTTGATAATCTAAGTGTCGGATTCCACGAAGACCACGGAGTTGGTGTACCGAAGTCTTATGTGATTGAATATTATGTCGGTAAGACCGTTCCAACAGCCCCTAAAAACCCTAGCTTTGTAGGTGAGGAAAACCATGCCTTTAACGATCCTGCAAACTGGAAAGAGGTAAGCAATCTCAAAGCACCAGCTCAATTAAAAGCTGGAGAAATGAATCATTTCAGCTTTGATAAAGTTGAAACCTATGCGGTTCGCATTCGTATGGTTCGACTTGATAGCAAGAAAGGAACGTCTATCACAGAAGTACAAATTTTTGCGAAACAAGTTGCGGCAGCCAAACAAGGACAAACAAGAATCCAAGTTGACGGTAAAGATTTAGCAAACTTTAACCCTGATTTGACAGACTACTACCTTGAGTCTGTAGATGGAAAAGTTCCTGCAGTAACAGCAAGTGTTAGCAACAATGGTCTCGCTACCGTCGTTCCAAGCGTTCGTGAAGGTGAGCCAGTTCGTGTTATCGCAAAGGCTGAAAATGGCGACATCCTAGGAGAATACCGTCTACACTTTACAAGCAATAAAGACTTGCTCTCTCGTAAACCAGTTGCCGCGGTCAAACAAGCTCGCTTACTACAAGTAGGGCAACTGCTTGAATTGCCAACTAAGGTTCCTGTTTACTTCACAGGTAAAGACGGTTACGAAACAAAAGACTTGGCAGTGGAATGGGAAGAAGTTCCAGCAGATAAGCTGACAAAAGCAGGTCAATTTACCGTTCGAGGCCGTGTCCTTGGTAGTGATCTTGTTGCTGAGTTCACTGTACGAGTGACAGACAAACTTGGTGAGGCCCTCTCAGACAACCCTGACTATGATGAAAATAGTAACCGCGCCTTTGCTTCAGCCACTAACGACACTGATAGAAACTCCCATGACCGTGTGGACTATCTCAATGACGGAAATCATTCAGAAAATCGTCGTTGGACAAACTGGTCTCCAACACCATCTTCTAATCCAGAAGTATCAGCAGGTGTAATCTTCCGTGAAAATGGTAAGATTGTAGAACGGACTGTAGCACAAGCCAAACTTCACTTCTTTGCAGATAGTGGTACAGATGCACCATCTAAACTCGTTTTGGAACGCTATATTGGCCCAGAGTTTGAAGTGCCTACCTACTATTCAAACTACCAAGCCTACGATGCAGCTCATCCATTTAACAATCCAGAAAATTGGGAAGCTGTTCCTTATCGTGCGGATAAAGACATCGCAGCTGGTGATGAAATCAACGTAACATTTAAAGCTGTCAAAGCCAAAGCCATGAGATGGCGTATGGAGCGTAAAGCAGACAAGAGCGGTGTTGCGATGATTGAGATGACCTTCCTTGCACCGAGTGAATTGCCTCAAGAAAGTACCCAATCAAAAATTCTTGTGGATGGAAAAGAGCTTCCTGACTTCGCTGAAGATCGTCAAGACTACCAAATCACCTATAAAGGTCAACGTCCAAAAGTCTCAGTCGAAGAAAGTAATCAAGTAGCTTCAACAGTTGTAGATAGCGGAGACGATA
>NZ_GL732468.1:962-5135 GCF_000187645.1 Streptococcus sp. C300 | reverse complement strand
GATGAATCAACGTAACATTTAAAGCTGTCAAAGCTAAAGCCATGAGATGGCGTATGGAGCGTAAAGCAGACAAGAGCGGTGTTGCGATGATTGAGATGACCTTCCTTGCACCGAGTGAATTGCCTCAAGAAAGTACCCAATCAAAAATTCTTGTGGATGGAAAAGAGCTTCCTGACTTCGCTGAAGATCGTCAAGACTACCAAATCACCTATAAAGGTCAACGTCCAAAAGTCTCAGTCGAAGAAAGTAATCAAGTAGCTTCAACAGTTGTAGATAGCGGAGACGATAGCCTTCCAGTACTTGTTCGCCTTGTTTCAGAAAGTGGGAAACAAGTCAAGGAATACCGTATCCAGTTGACTAAGGAAAAACCAGTTTCTGAGAAGACTGTTGCTGCTGTACAAGAAGAACTTCCAAAACTCGAATTTGTTGAAAAAGATTTGGCTTACAAGACAGTTGAGAAAAAGGATTCAACGCTGTATCTAGGAGAAACTCGTGTAGAACAAGAAGGAAAAGTTGGTAAGGAACGGATCTTCACAGCGGTTAATCCTAGTGGAAGTAAGGAAGAAAAACTCCGTGAAGTGGTAGAGACTCCGACAGACCGCATCGTCTTGGTCGGAACAAAACCAGGAACCTCTCTTCCGGAAGACGAAGTGAAGAACCTTGTCCTCGACAGACCCGAACTTATAGTCGAAGAAGAAACCATCGACTTCAAGGTTCAGGAGCGTAAGTCTGATAAGTTGTACCTAGGAGAAACTCGTGTCCTACAAGAAGGTCAAAAAGGTATTCGTCTTCACTTGATTGAAGTGGAAAATGGAAAACGTCAGCTTAAAGAAACTTACGATAAAGTCGCTGCTCAAGATCGTATAGTAGAAGTTGGCACTAAACCAGGAACTTCTCTTCCAGAAGATGAAGTGAAGAACCTAGTCCTTAACAGACCAGAACTTGTAATCGAAGAAGAAACAATTGATTTCAAGGTTCAGGAACAAAAGAATGATCAGCTTCCATTGGGTCAAACTCGTGTTCTCCAAGAAGGTCAAAAAGGTATCCGTGTTCACTTGATCGAAGTTGAAAATGGCAAGCGAACTGAAAAAGAAAGCTATGATAAAGTCATGGCTCAAGATCGCATTGTAGAAGTTGGTACGGCTAGTGAAACAACTAAACCAGTACCTCAAAAATCTACAAAACCACAAGTATCAGAAAAAGCAGATACAAAAGAAATTTCTTCAAATGAAGCTAGTCAGGTTCAAAAAGAACAGTTACCAAATACAGGAAGTGCAGAAAGTCAAGCAGCTCTAGCAGCAGGCCTAGCTCTTCTTGGCTTGAGTGCAGGTCTAGTGGCCACTAAAGGTAAAAAAGAAGATTAGAGGCACTAGCTAGAATATGAATCTAGTGGTGACTAAGAAAGACCAGGTTTTCCTGGTCTTTTTTATGACAGAAAAATCATTTAGTAATGTTGGCATAAACAATGCAATCCTAAAAGACGTATTTAAATAAGTGAAAATGCATTTTTAAAATAAAATGTGCAAAAAAAATACTGTTTATCGTATTGGTTTTTAACTGGTATATACTGGCTTGTCAACGAGTAAATTTAAAGGAAAAGGATCATTTCTTAATAGAGAGAAAAAATAAATTATTCTGTAAAAATTTGTTTGATAGTCCTAGCCTTTTTCTTCATAGTATGATAAAATGTGTATGTAATGTGGCTAATAATTTTCACTTGAAAAAGGAGAATGGTGATTAGTTGGGGACAATCATTTAGTTTACTATTACATTGTACATTTACAACTGAATATTATAAGAAAGGAAGATTAAATGAACAAGAAAATAAGATCTTGGATTCAGATTCTTATTCTTTGTTTGGGAGTTATTCTCCAATCGTTTGCCCCTCTTACGCAAGTACGTGCGGCAGAGTATAATGATGTTATCACTAGTGTTGGTGTTGAAAACAGATCTGGTGAAGCTTTAACGCAAGGGTTGGATATTTGGCAAGAATTCCGTCTTACTGCAGATTTTGTTTTGCCAGATAATACGGTGCATGAAGGTGATACAACAACACTTCAATTGCCATCAGAGATTACATTTTCAAACTCTTCAGACATTGAATTACGAGATGCTTCTAACAATCTTGTAGCTACTGGTCGTTTAGATGCAGATAGCAAAACAATTACTCTCACTTATACAAAATTTGTTGAGAATAATTCTGGCGTTAGGGGGAAATTCTTTGTCTATGTCCGAGTTGACCATGACGTTGTTTCAGAAGAAAAAGACGTTGATGTCAACGTTACAGTAGGCCATAGAGTTCTATTTGCAGGAAAGATCCGTTATAACGGCCCTCCAGGGAAATACGACTCTAAAATTGAAAAGAGTTCCTTCCAATTCAAGGATGACGAGAAAAATGTAATCCGTTATAACATTACTGTAAACCGCAATATGGCGAACTACAGTGATGTCACTATCAAAGATGCTTTCTCTTCTCCAAATATGACATTCCTACCAGATACTTTTCGTATTTATAAAGTAAACTGGAGCTGGAATAACGGAGACTGGAAATGGTCCGATGCTCAGGATATGACTGAAACCTTTAAAAACCAACTAGTGGTAAATGCGAATGGTGATGGTTTCACCCTTCCTTTAGGAGATACTAATGGTTTTGGTTATATGATCGAGTATCGAGCTAAAGCGAATTATGATCTAGTCGATGGTGAGGAAATCACGAACGTAGCCAACATGAGCTACAATGGAAGTGAGAATGAACAATCAACCAGCACACGTACCTACCAGATTGCAGGTGGTGTTGCGGAAGGATATGTTTTCACCATTAAAATTCATAAGGTAGACGAAGCAGGCCAACCTTTGCAAGGTGCAGTTTTTGAAGTAATTCGTGATCGTAACCAAGCCGTTGTTGGACGATTGACAACAGGTCCTGATGGTAACGCTAGTGTAGGTAGATTGCTACGAGATAACTATACGATTCGTGAAGTAACCGCTCCTTTTGGCTATGACAAACTAACTGAAGATATTAAAATTTCTCCAGATGAGTTTGGCTCAGACAAATCTGTAGAACGTCGAATTGAAAATAAGAAGACACCTCCAAAGACACCAACTGAGAAAGAGATTACTTTCAAAAAGGTGGATCCAAATGGGAAAGAAATCCCAGGTGCGGAACTTAAAATCTATAGCGGAGATACAGTCAATCTTGAAGAGGCACCTGTTGCAGACTGGACTACTGTAGCTGACGCTTCTAAAGTGATTAAGCTGGCACCAGGGACCTACACTCTAAGAGAGTTCGATGCTCCAGAGGGATATCAAATTGTAGGAGATATTACTTTTACTGTTAATGCTGACGGTTCTACCACTATTAAGAATAAGGGAGCTGATGACACTGTTCTTGCAGCTGGTCCAGTTCTGACTATTACCGATAAAGAGGATACTAGTCCAAAACCAATTACCTTCAGTAAGGTAAACCTTGGAGGGAATGAAATCGCTGGTGCACAGATTAAGATCTACAAGGGCGACAAGGCAGAAGGCACAGCCGTAGAAAGCTGGACTTCAACTGACCAACCTAAGCAACTGAATCTTGAACCAGGCATCTACACTTTCCATGAGGAAGCAGCCCCAACTGGTTACCTCAAAGTAACGGATATCACTTTCCAAGTTAAACCTAACGGTACTGTTGAAGTGACAAAAGTAGGTGAAAAAGATTCTAAAGGTGAAGACAATCGTGTTGTAGCCCAAAATTCAACTCTGACAGTTACTGATAAAGATGACGATGTAGCTCGTAAAATCACGTTCAGTAAAATTAGTCTTGGTGGAGTTGAAATCGCAGGAGCACAAATCAAGATCTTCAAAGGCGATAAGGCAGAAGGCACAGCTGTAGAAAGCTGGACTTCAGAAGCTGGTAAGTCTAAAGAATTGAGCTTGGCCCCAGGTACTTACACCTTCCATGAGGAAGCAGCCCCAACTGGATACCTCAAAGTAACGGATATCACTTTCCAAGTTAACTATGATGGCACAGTTAAAGTTACCAATGTTGGTACCAAGGATGCTAAAGGCGAGGACAATACAGTCGTAACTGATGGTTCAACAATCAAAGTCACTGATAAAGATGACGATAGCCCACGTAAGATTACCTTTAGCAAGGTTAGCCTTGGTGGAACAGAAATCGCAGGTGCT
>NZ_GL732468.1:0-521 GCF_000187645.1 Streptococcus sp. C300 | reverse complement strand
CAGCCGTAGAAAGCTGGACTTCAGAAGCTGGTAAGTCTAAAGACTTGAACTTGGCACCAGGTACTTATACTTTCCATGAGGAAGCCGCTCCAACCGGCTACCTCAAAGTAACAGATATTACTTTCAAAGTGAAAACTGACGGAACAGTAGAAGTAACCAATGTCGGCGAGAAAGACTCTAAGGGTGAAGACAACAAGGTCGTAACCAACGGCTCAACTGTTACAGTAACGGATAAAGACGATGATAGTCCAAAAGCCATTACTTTCAGTAAAGTTAACCTTGGTGGAACAGAAATCGCAGGTGCTCAAATCAAGATCTTCAAGGGCGATAAGGCAGAAGGCACAGCCGTAGAAAGCTGGACTTCAGAAGCTGGTAAGTCTAAAGATCTCAACTTGGCGCCAGGTACTTACACCTTCCATGAGGAAGCAGCTCCAACTGGTTACCTCAAAGTAACGGACATCACTTTCCAAGTCAAACATGATGGCACAGTGGAAGTGACAAATGTTGGTGAGAAAGACTCT
>NZ_GL732467.1:271738-310998 GCF_000187645.1 Streptococcus sp. C300 | reverse complement strand
AAGATCTACAAAGGCGATAAGGCAGAAGGCACAGCTGTAGAAAGCTGGACTTCAGAAGCTGGTAAGTCTAAAGATCTCAACTTGGCTCCAGGTACTTACACCTTCCATGAGGAAGCCGCTCCAACAGGCTACCTCAAAGTAACCGATATCACTTTCCAAGTCAAACATGATGGCACAGTGGAAGTGACCAACGTTGGTGAGAAAGACTCTAAAGGTGAAGAAAACAAAGTCGTAACCAACGGCTCAACAGTAACTGTAACCGACAAAGACGATGACCTTCCACGTAAGATCACCTTCAGCAAGGTAAATCTAGCGGGTGAAGAAATCGCGGGTGCAAAAATCCAAATTTTCCGTGGAGAAAAAGTTGCAGGTAATCCTGTGGCTGAATGGACTTCAAAAGCCAAACAATCACATGTACTTGATTTGACTCCGGGAGTATATACTTTCCATGAAGAGGCCGCTCCAACTGGATACTTAGCAGTAACAGATATTACATTCCAAGTTAACTACGACGGAACTGTAACAGTGGTAAATGCTAGTGGAAATCAGGTTGAGTTTAAGGATGGTAAGTTAGTAGTAACGGACCAAACTGAACCAGAAAATCCTAACCTACCAAACACTGGAAGCGAATCTGGACAAGCTGCATTAGCAGCAGGTTTAGCTCTTCTAGCTTTAGGTGCAGGTCTTGTTGCAACTAAACGAAGAAAAGAAGACTAATCTCATTTAGTAGCCAATAAGTACAGTAAAGAAAGATCAGGGATAACCCCCTGGTCTTTTTTCTATGATTCAGAATAATGAAATATGATAAATTAAACTATTTACCAGTATGGTATATGACTATTGCTAAATCTCTTCTGATTTTTACTTATATAAAATAGTTTGGATAATTATTAAGGTGTATCAAACTTATAAATAAATGGAATGTTTTGTGCAATGTTTCTTTCTGTTTGTTTAAAAGAGAAGTTGTTCGTATGTGTACACTATACTTAAAGAAACTTCAGTCTGATGAAAGAATTAGTTTTTATGGCAGTAATTTTACACTGTGTCAATATTTTCAAAAGGCAATAACCTCATAATATTACAAAAAAAGTTAATTTTGTTTTATAATGAAATTGAAGGAGGTTTCTATATTAAAAATAGAACAAATATGATAAATATTGCACTTATATATAGTTATGATATATGTTAATATGATGCAACTTATTCAATAACCCTCATGGATTTCAACGAATTCGAAAGGAGATGAGTGTTGAGATTTTATAATCATAGTTTGTCGGTTTAATGTTTTCGGTAATTTAGAAAGGAAGATTATGAAGAACAAGAAATTCTGGTTACCCATCCTAACTTCTCTGGCCTGTTTGCTAGGGATAATCTTTGCTCCAAATTCAGTTCAAGCAAAGGAACTGAAGAACGTTATCAGTAATATTGGAATTTGGGAGGTTGATAATGGTAAGTTTATAAAACCAGATGCGAATGGTGTTTATACACTTTCTCCTGAACATCATAACTACTCAAATTATAAATTCACTGTTGATTACGATTTGAGCGCCTATGATGGTAAATTAGAGGACGGTGATACCTTTACCTTTACTGTTCCGAGCCCTTTAACTGTTAGAAATGAAACTTTTGATTTAAAAGATAGGGAAACAGATCTCGTTATCGGAGAAACTCAAATTGTATCAAACGGGGATAATAATGGTGGTAAGGCAACTATTACATTAAAAAATCTGAAAACCTATCTTGAGAAAAAAGGTGGCTATCAAGTCCAAAACGTTAAAGGGAATTTCTTTGTTGGTTTTAGTTCTAAAAATGAATTAAGCAATGAAACGCTCCGTTTTGATAAAACGGAAACCATAAATGAAATCACCCATCAAATCAAGGTTAAAAAAGGTGATACGGCTGATTATTCTGAAGGAATCGGTCGAGCTAATTTCAATAAATATCATGGTTTGATTTACAAAGAGGATTGGACATCAAAGGCTCTAAATAAGAGTGGAAAATACTTACACAGCTGGTATGTTCGTGTTAATCCGAAACAAGCAGCCTATAATAAAATTGAAATTCATGACTGGGTAGATCCAAATGCTTCACCAATGCAAATGATTCCTGAAACATTTAGCGTCACAGCAGGTTGGTATGATCAATATTATTATTTGAAAGATGAAGTGGTTTTAGAAGCTGGTAAGGATTACCAAGTAAAATGGAATGATTCTTACACAGAATTTACTTTAACAATTAACAATGCATCTTCAATTCTTGCGAAGAACGGGAAACCAGCAGCATTTCGAATTAATTATAAAACAAGTGCTCCAGCTGATGGCACGCAAGTCCAAAACAATGCTGAAATGAAGGGTGATGACCAGATTCTTACATATGACGACTATAGTAATAAGACAGTCGTTAAGCAAATCGGAAACTCAGTAGTTGCTTCAGGCGGTACAATTCAGTTAGAAACTGGTTACCGTATCATTCTTTACAAGGTCGACGAGCTGACTCATGACCGTCTAAAAGGAGCAAAATTCAAGATTACTCCTCCGGCAGGAGCTACGGCTAAAGAGGAAATTGTAACGACAAATGATGACGGAATTGCTGAGTCATCTATTTACTCAGAAAGTGATATCAAGAAAGGGAACTTTACGGTAACCGAGATTGAGGCTCCTGAGGGATATGAGTTGAATCCTACTCCATTTGAGATGACTGTTGGACAAGATGGAGCTATCAAAACAGTTACAAATAAACGTAGCAAAGCTAAAGCTAAGATTAAAGCTAATAAAAAACTTACAGGACGTGAGTTGAAGGCTGAAGAGTTTGAATTCACTTTAACAGACCAAGATGGTAAGGTGAAAGAAACTGTGAAGAATGACAAAGACGGAAACATTGCTTTCTCAGAATTGGAATTCGACAAAGCAGGGACTTATACCTTTAAAATTGCTGAAAAAGCTGGCAGTGATACAAGCATCAAGTACGACACTAAAACTGTCACGGCTACAGTTACTGTAGTAGATAAGGGCAAAGGTGCACTTGAAGCAACTGTTTCTTACGATGATGAAAAAGCTTTCGAGAATACTTACACTCCAGCAAAAACGGAAGTTCCTGTGAAGAAAGTATGGAAGGACGAGAACAACCAAGATGGCAAACGTCCAACTTCTGTCACAGTTAAATTGCTTGCAGATGGTCAAGATACAGGTAAGACACTTACATTGACTGAAGCGAACGGTTGGGCTGGAAGCTTCAAAGACCTTGATGCTGATAAAGGCGGCACACCTATCCAGTACACGGTAGTAGAAGTAACTGTTGCTGGTTACACTTCTAAGGTTACTGGTGACGCTGCATCAGGATTCACTATCACAAATAGCTATTCACCAGAAACAGTTGATGTAAAAGCAACTAAGAACTGGGATGACGCAAACAACCAAGACGGTAAACGTCCAACTAAGATTACAATCAATCTTTTAGCAGACGGTGAGAAAGTAGCATCGAAAGAGATCCAGGCAGCTACAGACGGAACTTGGACTGCTACATTCGAAAAATTAGCAAAATATAAAGCTGGTAAAGAAATCAAGTACACTGTAACAGAAGAAGCCGTAGCCGAATACGAATCAACTATTACAGACTTTACCATCACAAACAAATATGCTCCTAAAGAAATCGACTACAAGGTAACAAAAGTATGGAATGACGCTAATAACCAAGACGGTAAACGTCCTGAGTCCGTAACGGTTCAACTTTATAAAAAAGTAGGAAACGCAGATCCAGTAGCCGTTGAAGGTAAGAAATTGACCTTAACAGCTAAGGAGAAGACTGACGCTAACACTTGGGTAGCATCCTTCACAAATCTTCCACAATACGAAGCTGGTAAAGAAATCACCTATTCTATCAAGGAAGTGGATGTACCAGCTGGTTATAAAGCCTCTGTAACTGGTCAAGTAGTTACTAACACTCACAATCCAGATACAGTCATCCTTTCAGGAACTAAGGTGTGGAAAGATAACAACAACCAAGACGGCAAACGTACAACATCTGTGAAAGTTCAAATTCTTAACGGCGAAAAAGTTGTTCAAGAAATTGAAGTTTCAGAAAAAACTGGCTGGAAGTTCGAATCTAAAAAACTTCCTAAGTATGAGAATGGTAAAGAAATCAAGTATACTGTCAAAGAAACTGCTATGACAGAATACAAAGCAACCATCACTACAGATAAGGATGGCAAGTACACCATTACCAATGAATATACACCAGAAAAAATTGCTGTAAGTGGACAAAAGACCTGGATTGATAATAACGACCAAGATCGTATCCGTCCAGCATCTATCACTGTCGCTCTTCTTGCCAATGGTAAAGAAACTGGCAAGATAGCAATCGCAACAGCTGAAACAGGTTGGAAGTATGAATTCACTGAACTGGATCGTTACCAAAATGGTAAAGCAATCGAGTACACAGTCAAAGAAGTTGGTGTTCCTACAGGTTACACAGCTACTGAAACTGGTATGAATGTGACCAACACCCACACACCAGAGAAAACATCTGTAAAAGGTAAGAAGATCTGGAAAGATGAAGATAACAAAGATGGCATCCGTCCAGCATCTATCACCGTAAAACTTCTTGCAGATGGTAAGGAAACTGGTCAGACAGCTATAGTGTCAGAAACAAGTGGCTGGACTTATGAGTTTACAGGTCTTGATCGTTATCAAGAAGGTAAGGAGATTGCCTACACTGTTGAAGAAGTGAATGTTCCAGATGGTTATACAGCTTCAGTAGAAGGTTACAACATTACAAATACGCACACTCCTGAAAAACCAACACCTGGCAAACCAAATGAACCAGGTAAGCCTAAAAAGGGTGGGGAATTACCTAATACAGGAAGCGAGTCTAACCAAGCGACTCTAGTAGCTGGAATCGCCCTTCTTGGATTGGGAACAGGATTCTTGGCAAGACGCAAAAAAGAAGATTAAGTTTTTTAAACGGTATCTTTCACGAAATTTTGCAAGACAGTTTAAAAGTGGAAACAAGTGTCAATGGAAATTGGCACTTGTTTTTTTGTAACTGACCCTGGTTCTACTACCGGATACAAGTGGATAGTTGCCACTTACTGAAAAGCTATTGTTTTTGCGATGAATTCCACTATAATAGGTGACAAATAGAAAAGGAGATGTTGTATATGATTGAAACAAGATTACAAGATAAATTGAAGTCAGGTTTAGAGGTAGAAAATTTTCAAAAAGATGGCGATATCTATCTGTCTCTTAATCCAGATTATCTATCTGGAGATAATGCAAAATACATGACCATGTATAACCGTATGGCTCGCTGGTACGATATGAGTGAGAAATGGATAGGACCACTTCTCCACGGCAAGGCAATTGATAAGTTGAGAAGGGATCTGATGGGAGAAATCGAATGGAAGGATAATTTATCTGTTCTTTATGTCTCTATCGGGACTGGTCAAGACCTCCGTTATATCCCTGAGACAATTGACCTGAAAAGTTTAGACTTTGTAGGGGTAGATATTTCTATCAGTATGCTAGAAAAATGCCAGAAATCTTGCGCTAAAAAGACTAATTTGCAACTTTTCCATGCTTGCGCGGAGGATCTACCCTTTGCGGATAATAGTTTTGACATTGTCTACCATATTGGCGGAATCAATTTTTTCAATGATAAGGCCAAGGCTATGCAGGAAATGCTACGAGTGGCGAAGCCAGGGACTAAGATTTTAATTGCAGATGAGACGGCTGACTATGTGGATCAGCAATATAAGAAAAATCATTTTAGTAAGGATTATTTCAAAGATGCTACTGTTGATTTGAGTGAAATTGAGAATGCTGTTCCAAGTGAAGTTAAGGAAAAGGAAATGAAACTTCTTTGGGATGGTAAATTCTACGCCTTAACATTTAGGAAATAAAAAAAGTATCTTGGTAGAGCTTAGAAAGTAAGTATGAAGATAAAAACATTCCCTTAGACAGCTGTCTGAGGGAATGTTTTTTTATGGGAGCATCATCAATTCGACAATCATAGCTATATAGATGATTAAGGTAAGGAGAAAACCGGCTCTCCAGAAGAATTTGATGAATTTAGGGTAATAAAAACTTCGTTTTTTGACAAGGAAAAAGATTACAAGGAGGATTGCTAGGAGAGAAAGTGCGACACCAAGTCGCGGTAGAAAGTTGTGGGTAAAGGCTTTAGCAGTAATCAGATAGTACTCAAATACCAACAGTGGAAAAGCTAGATCCGCGAAATTAAATCCTATTTTCCTAAGTCCGAAAAGCTTGGTGACAATAAAGCAAACCACCAAGGTTAATATCAATAATAAAATAGATGCTATTTTCATTAAAATCATACCCATATTGTATCATAAAAAAACGCTAAAGGAAATGAGAAACAAGGGAATTTGTAGGAAAGTCAGGCTTTTGAGATTGTAGGTGTTTTTTGTTATAATGAAAGTTATGAAATCTTATAATACCTTGAATGATTATTATCGAAAACTTTTTGGAGAAAAGACTTTCAAAGTTCCTATTGATGCGGGATTTGACTGTCCCAATCGGGATGGAACTGTAGCTCACGGTGGTTGTACTTTTTGTACGGTTTCAGGTTCTGGAGATGCCATCGTGGCACCGGATGCCCCTATCCGTGAGCAATTTTATAAGGAAATTGACTTTATGCACCGCAAGTGGCCAGAAGTTAAAAAGTATCTGGTTTATTTTCAAAACTTTACCAACACCCATGAAAAGGTGGAAGTGATTCGGGAGCGATACGAGCAGGCTATCAACGAGCCAGGTGTAGTAGGGATTAATATCGGAACACGACCAGACTGTTTACCCGATGAAACCATCGAATATTTGGCTGAGTTATCGGAACGCATGCATGTGACTGTAGAATTGGGCTTACAGACAACCTTTGAAGCAACCTCTGACCTGATTAACCGTGCCCATTCTTATGAATTGTATGTTGAAACAGTAAAACGCTTGAGGAAATATCCCAAAATTGAGATTGTTTCCCATTTGATCAATGGTTTGCCTGGTGAGACTCATGAGATGATGGTCGAAAATGTCCGTCGCTGTGTTACGGATAATGATATTCAAGGAATTAAACTGCACTTGCTTCACCTCATGACCAATACACGGATGCAGCGAGATTACCACGAAGGACGCTTGCAACTGATGAGTCAGGATGAGTATGTCAAGGTCATTTGTGACCAACTAGAAATCATTCCCAAGCATATCGTCATCCATCGAATTACAGGAGATGCACCGAGAGATATGCTGATTGGCCCTATGTGGAGCCTCAATAAATGGGAAGTGCTAAATGCTATTGAAACTGAAATGAGACGCCGAGGAAGTGTTCAGGGCTGTAAGGCTGTAAAACAGGAGTTTGAAAATGAAAAGACCACTTGAGATGGCGCATGATTTTTTAGCTGAAGTCGTGACAAAAGAGGATATTGTTGTGGATGCGACCATGGGTAATGGGCATGATACCCTTTTTCTAGCCAAGCTAGCCAAGCAAGTCTATGCCTTTGATATTCAGGAGCAGGCTTTGGAGAAGACGCAAGAGCGTTTGGATCAGGCTGGAATGAAAAATGCCCAGTTAATCTTGAAAGGTCATGAGACACTAGACCAGTTTGTGACAGAAGCTAAGGCAGGGATTTTTAATCTTGGTTATTTACCTTCTGCTGACAAATCCGTCATCACTCAACCTCAGACTACTATCGAAGCATTAGAAAATCTGTGTCATTTGCTTGTCAAAGGGGGACGGATTGCTATCATGATCTACTATGGTCATGAAGGAGGAGACACCGAGAGGGATGCTGTATTGGATTTTGTTAGCCAGTTGAACCAACAAGAGTATACAGTTGCCATTTATCGGACTCTCAACCAAGTTAATAATCCACCGTTTTTAGTTATGATTGAAAAATTAGAAAGGTATAGACATGGATAAACAATACCTTCGTGAGAAGCTTGAGGCAATGCGCCAAAATTTTGTCGAGTCAACGCATCACGAGCGAGCAGTCGGGGTGCTCGATGAAGCACATATGAGCAAGAAAATGCTTAAAATCAAGAAAAAATTAGTGGCTCTTGAAATGGAACGATGCCAGAAAAAAATTGAGCACAAAGACTGTTCTAAGATTGATCAGAAAATCCAAGAGCAAAAGGAGATTTTTGAATCTTGTTGTAAAAAAGATTAAGGAGGAATTGTGTGGAATTACTCATTTACTTGATTCTATTTTTATTTGTCTTAATCATTTCAACCACGACTAATAAACTTCTCCCTTTTTTGCCCCTTCCTCTTGTACAAATTCTTTTGGGGATTGGGATTGGTTTATTTGTTCCCGATGCGGACTTTCATCTCAATACAGAGCTGTTTCTAGCCATGGTTATTGGTCCCTTACTTTTCCGAGAGGCAGAAGAAGCGGATATTACGTCCATTTTGAAGCATTGGCGGATTGTCGTCTTTCTGATTTTTCCTGTGATTTTTATCTCGACCTTAAGCTTGGGAGGCATGGCTCACTTCCTTTGGATGACTCTTCCTTTGGCTGCCTGTTTAGCAGTTGGAGCGGCACTTGGGCCAACAGATTTGGTTGCCTTCGCATCTCTTTCTGAACGTTTTCGTTTTCCCAAACGGGTTTCTAATATCCTAAAAGGGGAAGGACTCTTAAATGATGCTTCTGGTTTGGTTGCCTTTCAGATGGCTCTTGCTGCTTGGACAACAGGAACGTTTTCTCTCAGCCAAGCTGGAACTTCCCTAGCACTTTCTATCCTTGGTGGTTTTGTAGTTGGTTTTGTGACGGCTATGGTCAATCGTTTCTTGCATAGCTTTTTACTGAGTGTGCGAGCGATAGATATAGCTAGTGAACTATTGCTAGAGCTAAGTTTGCCACTCATGACCTTTTTCATCGCAGAAGAGTTTCATGTTTCAGGGATTATCGCAGTAGTGGTTGCAGGTATTTTGAAGGCCAGTCGTTTTAAGAAAATTACGCTCCTTGAGGCTCAGGTAGACACCGTGACGGAGACCGTTTGGCACACCGTGACCTTTATGCTAAATGGATCAGTCTTTGTTCTCTTGGGAATGGAATTAGAGTTGATAGCAGAGCCGATCTTGTCTAATTCTCTCTACAATCCCCTTCTTTTACTGCTTTCAGTTGTCGTTCTGACCTTCTTACTCTTTGCGATCCGCTTTGTCATGATTGCTGGTTTTTACTTTGTGAGGACGCGTCGACTTAAGAAAAAAATTAATAAGTACACGAAAGATATGCTTCTTTTGACCTTCTCTGGTGTCAAAGGAACAGTATCTATCGCGACCATTCTCCTCATACCAAGTCATTTGGAGCAGGAATACCCTCTCTTACTCTTCCTTGTAGCAGGCGTTACACTATTGAGCTTTCTAACAGGTTTATTGGTTCTCCCTCACTTATCTGAAGAACAAGAGGAAAGCAAGGATCATTTGATGCATATTGCGATTTTGAATGATGTAGCTGCAGAATTAGAAAAAGAACTGGACCATCACAAAAACAAACTTCCTCTTTATGCAGCTATTGATAACTATCATGGTCGGATTGAAAACCTCATCCTTAGTCTGGAAAATAAGAGAGTCCAAGAGGACTGGGAGTCCCTCAAGCTTCTTATCTTGAGTATTGAGAGTGACGGTTTGGAGCAAGCCTACGAAGAAAATAGAATCAGCGAGCGTGGCTATCGAGTTTACCAACGTTACCTAAAAAACATGGAGCAGAGTATCAATCGAAATTTCGCTTCTAGAGTGACTTATTACTTCCTAGTTTCCTTACGGATATTGCGCTTTCTACTCCATGAAATGTTTACCTTTGGCAAAACTTTCCGTAGTTGGATGAATGAAGAATCTCGTAAACTACTAGCAGTTGACTATGATCAGATTTCAGAGTTGTATTTGGAAAATACAGAGCTGATTATCGAGAGTTTGGAAAACCTCAAAGGGGTTTACAAGAGTTCTCTGATTAGCTTTATGCAAGAGTCTCGTCTACGCGAGACGGCCATTATCGGAAGTGGTGCCTTTGTTGAGCGGGTTATCAATCGCATCAAGCCAAACAATATCGATGAAATGCTACGAGGCTACTATCTCGAACGTAAGGCAATCTTTGAATACGAAGAAGCTAAACTGATAACAGCCAAGTATGCTAAAAAACTACGCCAAAATGTGAATAATTTAGAGAATTATTCTCTGAAAGAGGCTGCAAATACCTTGCCTTATGATATGCTAGATTTAATCAGAAGAACTTAAATGATGAAGAAAATGACGGAGGATGGAACATGAAAAAGTGGTGGAAAGAGCTGATGGACAGGCCCTTATTGAAAGCTTTTTTGCATTATTATCAAGCATCTGATAGCGAGTTGACCAGTGTTGCGGTTGCCTACTATTGGTTGATTTCAATCTTTCCTTTGCTAATGATAATGGTCAATATTTTGCCTTATTTTCAGATTCCAGTCTCAAATTTCTTACTGACGATCAAGGAATTCTTGCCTGATACGGTGTATGATGTGGTTGCCAAGATTGTCCGAGAAGTTCTGACTCAACCATCAACTGGTTTGCTGAGTTTTGCCGTTTTATCTGCACTCTGGACCTTTTCGAAATCAATGGATTTCCTCCAAAAAGCCTTTAACAAAGCCTATGGGGTGACCAAGAGTCGAGGCATTATCTCCCATCAGTTGATGAGTCTACTTGTTAGTTTTGGCTTGCAGATCCTTTTTGCCTTTGCCTTATTTTTGAGTATGTTTGGTCGTATGTTGCTCAACCTCCTCAAAACTTACTGGCAATCAGACAGTCCGCTATTTTCCTACCTGCAAGATTTTACAGGCCCTCTGGTCTATGCCTTGATCTTTGCCATTCTGGTTATGATTTATTACTTCCTTCCAAAAGTAAAAGCACCACGAATCCGCTATGTTTTACCAGGAAGTGTCTTTGTCTTGCTAACTCTTATCTTTTTATTGAATATCTTTTCTGTCTACGTCAATAGTTATGTCAATCATCTGGTTGACGTTCGATTTTTCAGTTCCATTATCGTGGTAGTCATGATGTTCTGGTTTATTCTCATTGCAAAGATTTTGATTATCGGAGCAGTTATCAATGCCAGTGTTCAGAGTTTGAAAGATCCAGAGTTTAGTATGGAATAATTAGAAAAATCCCTATTAGGTTTCCTAATAGGGATTTTCTTAATAGATAAACATGGCATCTCCAAAACTGAAGAAGCGGTAGTGTTCTTGGATGGCATGGTGATAGGCATCTAGGACTAAGTCACGACCGGCAAAGGCAGAAACCAACATGACGAGAGTTGACTTGGGCAGGTGGAAATTAGTTGAAAAAGCATCCACAACCTTCCAGTCGTAGCCTGGTTTGATAAAGATATTGGTCCAACCAGAATCTGATTGGATTTGCCCATTAAACTTGGAACCGATGGTTTCCAGTGTGCGAATCGAAGTGGTTCCAACAGCGATGACGCGACCTCCATTTTCCTTAACAGAGCGAAGGGTGGCAGCTGCTTCCTCAGAGAGCTGGTAGAATTCAGAGTGCATTTCATGTTCGTCCAGATTGTCAACAGAGACAGGTCTAAAGGTTCCGAGTCCGACGTGAAGAGTGAGATAGACCAGATGAACACCCTTGGCTTGGATTTCTGCTAGCAGTTCTTTGGTGAAGTGCAATCCAGCAGTCGGTGCTGCAGCAGAGCCACTCTCTTTAGCGTAGACCGTTTGATAGCGTTCACGGTCATCCAGTTTTTCATGGATATAAGGTGGCAATGGCATTTCTCCCAGACTTTCCAAAACTTCTAGGAAAATTCCTTGGTATTCAAAGCGGACAATGCGGCCCCCGTGGGTCAATTCTTCCGTAACAACAGCGCTGAGGCGACCATCGCCAAAGTTGACACGAGTACCAACCTTGAGGCGTTTGGCAGGTTTAGCGAGAACCTCCCACTCATCACCTGCAGTATTTTTGAGCAGGAGAAGCTCCACATGACCTCCTGTCTCCTCTTTTTGACCATAGAGGCGGGCAGGGAGAACACGGGTGTCATTCATGACAAGGGCATCACCAGGTTCCAGCATGTCGATAATGGAGTGGAAGTGTTTATCCTGCATTTCTCCCGTCTCGCGATTAACGATAAGGAGTTTGGAGGAATCTCGTTTTTCAAGGGGCGTTTGGGCAATCAATTCCTCAGGTAAGTGGAAATCAAAATCAGCTGTATTCATATATCTCTTCATTCTTTCTAAGTTCTAATCTTATCCATTATAACATGTTTCAAGTTTGGGCGCTCTTTTTTTAGAAATTAAATCGTTTTCACTTGACAAAAATTGGTCTATACCATATAATAAATATAGAAATATGGAGGATATAAAATGAAAGTTATAAAAGTTGAGAATCAAGTCGAAGGTGGAAAAGTAGCTTTTGAGATTTTGAAGGAAAAATTGGACAATGGTGCTCAAACATTAGGACTTGCAACAGGAAGCAGTCCGCTTGAGTTTTACAAGGAAATCGTTGAGAGTGACCTTGATTTTTCAAATCTAACCAGTGTAAATCTCGATGAGTATGTAGGGCTTGATGGGGACAATCCACAATCTTACCGTTACTTCATGCAAGAAAACTTGTTCAACAAAAAACCATTTAAAGAAAGTTTCTTGCCACGTGGTGTTAAGGATAATGCTGAAGAAGAAGTAGAACGCTACAATCAAATTTTAGCTGACCATCCTGTTGATTTGCAAATCTTGGGAATTGGTCGCAATGGACATATCGGCTTTAACGAGCCAGGAACTCCATTTGATAGCCAAACGCATCTAGTAGAACTTGATCAATCTACCATCGAAGCCAATGCACGTTTCTTTGACAAGATTGAAGATGTTCCAACTCAAGCCATTTCAATGGGAATTAAAAACATCTTGGATGCCAAGTCAATTATTCTCTTTGCTTACGGTGAGTCGAAAGCAGAAGCCATTGCCGGAACAGTGTCTGGCCCAGTGACTGAGAATCTCCCAGCAAGCAGTCTACAAAATCACCCTGATGTGACTATTATCGCTGATGCAGAAGCGCTCAGCTTACTTGAAAAGTAAAAATACAAGAACCACTTGCTCTTTGGAGTGAGTGGTTTTTTCTAGCTTTCATGAGTCAATAGAAAGAAGTGGTATAATAGATTGGTAGAACAACTATATCTAGTTAGGTTCAATTTTTACTATTTTATGATATACAAGGAGAGAATGAAAGTATGCTATTAGAAAATAATCTGATAAAAGACAATATACGAGCTGAAAACAAAAGCTTTCTCTATTATTTACACGAGGAAAAAGCATTTGATTCGCAGTCGCTGGCTGATTTATGTCGCTACGTAGAAAAGCTCGAGTCTATTAGTATAGATCAGATGAGGGATTTGCATTTTATTGAAAATCAAATTCTTCGTCATCTGGTATATCATTTTGATAGCAATGACTTGGGTAAGATTTCGAATCTTCCTGATGAATATTGGGAGTATATTGAACCTTTTGAACAAGCAGTAAGGAAGTTGTATGGTTTGATGTAAAAATTGGTGGATTTGATAAAGTATAGGCAAGAAAGTAATTATTGAATCGGAAAATCGGAATAAATGTAGGTTTTCCCTTGACAATTATTCATTTTGCGTGTAAAATGGAATAGATCTTGAACTTGAAGGGAGTGAAAAAAATGTCTAAAACAGTAGTACGTAAGAATGAATCTCTTGACGATGCACTTCGTCGTTTCAAACGTGCGGTTACTAAAGCTGGTACTCTTCAAGAAACACGCAAACGTGAATTCTATGAAAAACCTTCTGTAAAACGTAAACGTAAATCAGAAGCAGCTCGTAAACGTAAAAAATTCTAATTTGAAATGAAAGGCTAGACTTGTCTAGTCTTTTTTTACATAGTGTTTAGAGGAATAAATTGTTATGAGAGAGTATATAAAAGAATATCAAAAGATGCGTGAAAATCACTTGGAAGATTGGGGTTATTGTGCTGATCCGATCGATTGGAAGGAATTTGAAGAGTCAAACCAAAGAATTTTTGAAAAGTATTTGACAGATTCAAAAGTATCGTCTGACAAGGTTTTAAGGGTAAAATTATACAGTAGCTTATTGCTAGATGATATTAAATATTTTGCCTATTATGCTGCGTTTTTAGATGGGGATTATAAGCAGTTAAACAACGCTCTATGGCAAACAGGAAGAACCGGGTTGTTGAGAGGTGGTTTGTTGGCAAGTGGAACCATCTACACAGATGGGATTTTGAAAGGCTTGTTTACCTCTTTTGCTTGTAACGATTTTTCAGTCATTCCATCATTCATCCCCAAAGATTTACCCTTGTTGAAAGGAACTTATTATCCAGAAAATGTGATTAATATTTTATACGCTCTTTATTATCAAGATGAAGAAAAATTATCCGAGTCTCTCTTGCGTGCACAACAGTTTTTAGGGAAGAAAAAACGAACTGGTATGGAAGAATTTTCTGTTCGGTATTTTATAAACTTGGCAAGAAAAGATGCTGTTGCATTAAGTGAGTCCTTACAAAGTTTATGCCAAGCTTATCAGAGACGAGGTTATCCTTATGAAAAGATTGATAAGTGCTTTGCGGATGAGATTCATGGTCTATATCGTTTGGTACGATTTTTTGACCATTCCTTGTTCGAAGAAGTCAGCATGCCGTCTCATAAGACTTTTTTGAAGGACTTTGAAGAATGGCAAGTCCAAAATCAGTTTCCACAAGGTCAACAGTTCTATACCTATCCTCAAGATATGGCTGATGCAAACAGAATATTAACAAAAGGTCTTCCAAGGATTTACTTAGAAAAATCTGGAAGGGACTTGGTGATAGACGTTGACCGATTTGCAGTAGATTTGTCTCGGTTAATTTGAAGGAGTACGAAAAGACTTCCTAGTCAAATCTTTTCCCAAGCAACATCAAATAAATACTGTAAATTCTGCAAAAAAAGGAAACTTCCAACTACAATCTGATATAATAGTAGGGAGAACTCGATTGAAGGAGGAAATTATGTCGGTTTTAGTAAGAGATGTCATTGAAAAACTCAGACTAGATATTGTCTATGGTGAAGGCGAATTACTTGAAAAAGAAATCAATACTGCGGACATTATGAGACCTGGTCTTGAAATGACGGGCTATTTTGATTACTATACACCAGAACGGATTCAGCTGTTAGGGATGAAGGAGTGGTCCTATTTAGTTGCCATGCCTGCCCAGAACCGTTATCAAGTTTTGAAGAAAATGTTTCTACCTGAAACACCTGCGGTTATCGTGGCCCGTGGCCTGGTGGTACCAGAGGAAATGTTGAGGGCTGCTAGGGAATGCAAGATTGCGATTTTAACCAGTCGAACAGCAACCAGTCGTTTATCTGGAGAACTTTCTAGCTACCTTGATTCCCGTTTGGCTAAACGTACTAGCGTGCATGGTGTCTTGATGGATATCTATGGCATGGGTGTCTTGATCCAAGGAGATAGCGGTATCGGTAAGAGCGAGACAGGTCTTGAACTTGTGAAGCGTGGACACCGTCTAGTAGCAGACGATCGTGTAGATATTTATTCTAAGGATGAGATGACTCTTTGGGGCGAACCTGCTGAAATCTTGAAGCATTTACTTGAGATTCGTGGAGTTGGGATTATCGATATCATGAGTCTCTATGGTGCAAGTGCTGTAAAAGATTCTTCACAAGTTCAGCTAGCAGTTTATTTGGAAAATTATGATACGCATAAGACCTTTGACCGTCTAGGAAACAATGCTGAAGAACTCGAGGTTTCTGGTGTAACGATTCCGCGTATCCGCATCCCAGTAAAAACAGGACGCAATATTTCCGTTGTCATTGAGGCAGCTGCCATGAACTATCGTGCTAAAGAAATGGGTTTTGATGCGACACGTTTATTTGAAGAACGCTTGACAAATCTAATCGCTCAAAATGAGGTGAAACATGATTAATCCAGTCGCATTTGAAATTGGTCCCTTTGCTATTCGTTGGTATGCTTTGTGTATTGTAGCTGGTTTGGTTTTAGCAGTTTATCTTGCCATGAAAGAAGCTCCTAAAAAGAAAATTCTATCAGATGATATTTTGGATTTTATCCTGATTGCTTTTCCGGTAGCTATTTTAGGTGCTAGACTATACTACGTACTCTTTCGCTTAGATTATTATCTGCAAAATCCAGGTGAAATCATCGCCATCTGGAATGGTGGTTTGGCCATTTACGGAGGTTTGATAGCGGGCGCTATTGTCCTTTATATCTTTGCAGATAGAAAGCTGATCAATACTTGGGATTTCTTAGATATTGCAGCACCGAGCGTCATGATTGCCCAGAGTTTAGGGCGCTGGGGGAACTTCTTTAACCAAGAAGCCTATGGTGCAGCGGTAGATAGTCTGGATTATTTGCCAGGCTTTATCCGTGACCAGATGTACATTGACGGTAGCTACCGTCAGCCGACCTTCTTATATGAGTCGGTTTGGAATCTGATTGGATTTGCTTTGATTCTGATTTTTAGACGAAAATTGAAGGGAATCAGACGTGGTCATATCACTGCTTTCTACTTGATTTGGTATGGTTTTGGTCGTATGATCATCGAAGGAATGCGGACAGACAGCCTCATGTTCTTTGGTCTGCGAGTTTCCCAATGGTTATCAGTTATCCTTATCGGACTCGGTATTTTTATCATACTTTATCAAAATCGAAAGAAAGCCCCTTTCTATCATACAGAGGAGGAAAAATAAATGTTAGAAGTTGCATATATACTTGTTGCGATTGCTTTGATTGTCTGTTTAGTCTATTTGACAATCACGATTCAAAAAGCAGGTCGTATGATTGATGAGACAGAGAAAACCATCAAAACGTTGAGCTCAGATGTGAACGTTACCTTGCATCAGACCAATGAATTGTTGGCTAAGGTCAATGTGTTGGCAGACGATATCAATATCAAAGTTGCGACGATTGATCCACTCTTTACGGCTGTGGCTGACTTATCTGAGTCAGTATCTGATCTCAACCAACATGCACGTGTTTTAGGTAAAAAGGCTTCATCTGCTGGTTCAAAGACCATTAAAACAGGTGCAAGCTTGTCCGCTCTTCGTTTCGCAAGTAAATTTTTCAAAAAATAAAAAAGGAGAAATCTTATGGGAAAACTATCCTCTATCCTTTTAGGAACAGTTTCAGGTGCTGCTCTTGCTTTGTTTTTGACGAGTGACAAGGGTAAGCAAGTTTGTAGTCAAGCTCAGGATTTTCTAGATGATTTGAGAGAAGATCCAGAATATGCTAGAGAGCAGGTTTGTGAGAAACTAACTGAAGTGAAGGAACAGGCAACGGACTTTGTTCTGAAAACAAAGGAACAAGTAGAATCTGGTGAAATCACTTTTGATAGTGTCCTTGACCAAGCTAAAAACTGTGCTCGACAAGCGACGGAAGCATCCAAGGAAACCTTTAACAATCTCAAGGAGCAATGGCAAGAACAGTCAGCAACTCCAGACGTCGCTGAAGACCAAGAAGAAATCATCATCGATATTACTGAAGTATAAGGTATCACCATCTCTGGTTTTTGGAGATGGTGATTTTTATCTGCAAGTCTGTCTTTGTGGTATAATAAATACTATGCAGAAAAAACCAACGTCCGCCTATGTGCATATTCCCTTTTGTACACAGATTTGTTATTATTGTGACTTTTCAAAAGTATTTATCAAGAATCAACCAGTAGATAGTTACCTGGAGCATCTGCTAGAGGAGTTCCATTCTTATGATATCCAAAAGTTGCGAACTCTCTATATTGGAGGTGGGACGCCAACAGCTCTGTCCGCTCCGCAATTAGAGCTGCTCTTAGATGGCTTGTCTAAAAACTTGGACTTGTCTGTCTTGGAAGAGTTGACCATTGAGGCCAATCCAGGCGATTTGGACGCGGATAAGATTGCGGTTTTGAAACAGTCGCCAGTCAATCGTGTTTCCTTAGGTGTGCAGACTTTTGATAACAAAATGCTGAAAAAGATCGGGCGTAGTCACTTGGAGAAGGATATTTATGATAATATCGACCGTCTCAAACTGGCTGGTTTTGACAATATCTCCATTGATCTAATCTATGCTCTTCCAGGTCAAACTATGGCTCAGGTCAAGGACAATGTGGCTAAGGCTATCTCGCTTGATATTCCTCATATGAGCCTTTATAGCTTGATTTTGGAAAATCATACGGTCTTTATGAACCGCATGCGACGAGGGAAGTTGCCCCTACCCAAGGAAGAGTTAGAAGCGGAGATGTTTGAGTACATCATCGCAGAACTGGAGCGAGCTGGTTTTGAGCATTATGAGATTTCCAATTTCTCTAAACCCGGATTTGAAAGTCGCCACAATCTCATGTACTGGGATAATGCCGAGTATTATGGTATTGGTGCGGGTGCTTCAGGTTATGTGAATGGAGTGCGTTATAGAAATCATGGTCCTATCCGCCACTATCTCAATGCGGTAGAGGCAGGAAATGCTCGGATTACAGAAGAACACCTGAGTCAAAGGGAGCAGATGGAAGAAGAAATGTTCCTAGGCCTCCGGAAAAAATCCGGGGTTTCCATGGCTCGATTTGAGGAAAAATTTGGACGGTCCTTTGATGGACTTTATGGCGAAATCATCAGAGACTTGGTTCAACAAGGACTTATGCAGATCGACGGTGATCGTGTCCGAATGACAAAAAGAGGTCTCTTCTTAGGAGACACTGTAGCAGAACGATTTATTTTGGAGTAGAACAATGGGCTTAACTTATCAAATGAAAATGAAAATTCCTTTTGATATGGCGGACATGAACGGTCATATCAAACTTCCAGATGTGATTTTGCTGTCCTTGCAAGTATCAGGTATGCAGTCGATTGAACTGGGAGTTAGTGACAAGGATATGTTAGAACGTTACAATCTGGTCTGGATTATTACAGACTATGCGATTGACGTGGTTCGCTTGCCTCGCTTTGCTGAGGAGATTACGATTGAAACAGAAGCATTGACTTACAATCGTCTTTTTTGCTACCGCCGTTTCACTATCTATGATGAAGCAGGTCAAGAAATCATTCGCATGGTAGCAACCTTTGTTCTCATGGACAGAGACAGTCGGAAAGTTCATGCTGTCGAACCGGAGATTGTTGCTCCTTACCAGTCTGAGTTTGATAAAAAACTCATCCGTGGGCCAAAGTATGCTAACCTAGAAGACCCGATCAGTAAAGACTACCATGTTCGTTTTTACGACTTGGATATGAATGGTCATGTCAATAATAGCAAATATTTGGATTGGATTTTTGAGGTCATGGGAGCAGACTTTTTGACCAAGTATATTCCAAAGAAAATCAATCTCAAGTATGTCAAAGAAGTGCGACCAGGTGGTATGATTGCTTCAGCTTATGAACTCAAGGGACTAGAAAGCAAGCATGAGATTATCAGTGATGGCGAGATCAATGCCCAAGCTATGATTACGTGGCAAGAAATTGAAGGCAATTAGAAAGGACGATATGGCTTATAAAGGTTATTTAATTGATTTAGACGGAACCATTTACAAGGGGAAAGACCGGATTCCGGCGGGTGAGGCTTTTGTCCATGAGTTACAAAAAAGAGAAATTCCCTACCTCTTTGTGACCAATAATACAACTCGTACTCCTGAGAGTGTACAAGAGATGTTGGCTAAGAATTTTAATATCAACACGCCTTTATCAACTGTCTACACAGCGACTTTGGCAACCATCGACTATATGAACGACTTGGGACTGGAAAAGACAGTCTATGTCATCGGAGAAGCAGGACTCAAGGAAGCTATCAAGGCTGCTGGTTATGTCGAAGACAAGGAAAGTCCAGCCTATGTGGTCGTTGGACTGGACTGGCAAGTAGACTATGAAAAATTTGCGACGGCGACTCTAGCCATTCAAAAGGGGGCTCACTTTATCGGAACCAACCCTGACCTCAATATCCCGACGGAACGTGGTCTCTTGCCTGGTGCTGGTTCACTAATTACACTTCTTGAAGTAGCAACACGGGTCAAACCAGTATATATCGGGAAACCGAATGCGATCATCATGGACAAGGCGGTTGAGCACTTAGGTTTTAAAAGAGAAGAATTGCTCATGGTTGGGGACAATTACCTGACGGATATCCGAGCAGGGATTGACAATGGTATTCCAACGCTCTTAGTGACAACAGGTTTTACCAAGGCAGAAGAAGTGGCAGACTTGCCAATCGCACCAACTCATGTAGTTTCTAGCCTTGCGGAGTGGAATTTTGATGAAAACTAAACTAACCTTTTGGGGAAGTATGCTCTTTTTCCTCTCCCTGTCTATTCTCTTAACCATTTATCTGGCATGGATTTTCTATCCTTTGGAGATTCAGTGGCTGAACTTAGCAAATCGAGTCTATCTAAAGCCCGAAACCATTCAATACAATTTTCATATCTTGATGAATTACCTGACCAATCCCTTTAGTCAGGTTTTAGAGATGCCAGATTTTCGTTCATCAGCGGCAGGGCTACACCACTTTGCGGTGGTGAAGAATCTCTTCCACTTGGTTCAGCTAGTCACTTTGGTGACACTTCCAAGTTTCTATTTCTTTGTTAGAAAGATTGTAAAAAAGAGTTTTCTCCCCTTATATCGTAAAAGTATTTTAACTCTAGTACTATTGCCTCTAGTCATTGGCCTTGTAGGAGTGTTGATTGGTTTTGAGCAATTCTTTACTCTTTTCCATCAGATTCTCTTTGTGGGAGATGATACCTGGCTTTTTGATCCAGCAAAGGATCCCGTTATTTGGATTTTGCCAGAGACTTTCTTTCTCCATGCCTTTTTACTTTTCTTTGCTTTGTATGAAGGAATGTTTGGTTTCCTTCTTGCTAAAGCTTCAAGGAAATAGTGGAAAAAATTCTGTATTTTTAATAAAAAACGAGAGAAGTTGCTCTGCTCCCTATTTATTGTTAGGTTATCCTAAAGATAAACTTGCAAAGCAGGAGATTTTTGCAGAAAACAGTCTATTTTCTATGAAAAAATAGGCTTTTTTTCTAAAAATACCTAGTCAAGCGCTTTATTTTTTTGTATAATAGAAATAGCAAGTATAGATAAAAGAAGAGAAAAGCATGATTACACTATTTTTATCACCGAGTTGTACATCATGTCGTAAGGCAAAGGCTTGGTTAGAGACGTATAAAGTGCCCTTTCAAGAGCATAATATTATGACTAGTCCTTTAACAAGAAAAGAATTACAACATATTCTTTCCTTGACCGAAAATGGTACTGATGACATCATTTCAACTCGTTCAAAAATTTTTCAAAAATTGGATATTGATGTAGAGAGTATCTCGGTATCGGAGTTGCTTCAGTTGATTGAGCAATATCCTAGTCTTTTGCGTCGCCCAATTATTATAGATACCAAACGCATGCAGATCGGTTTTAATGAAGATGAGATTCGTGCTTTTCTCCCTCGTAGTTACCGTAAACAAGAACTAAAAGAAGCAACATTGAGAGCTGGTATAGGATAGATGAACAAACAGTATAGTTACCCACTAGATTTGTCGTGGAGCACTGAAGAACTTGCTTCAGTGCTTTCTTTTTTTAATGATGTTGAAGCTGCCTATGAAGACAAGGTAGAAGCTAAAAAACTGCTAGATTCCTACAAGAAATTTAAGTCTGTGGTTCCGAGCAAAAGCGAAGAAAAACGCTTAGGTCGCGAATTTGAGACAGCGAGCGGTTATTCCTTCTATCATGCAGTTCAATTAGCAAAAGAAAAAAGAGAAGGGAAGATTTCTCTTGGAAACTAAATTTGAATTTGCCAAACAGATTGTGCAGGAAGCTGCAGATTACATTTTGGCCCACATGCAAGAAGATTTGCAGGTCGAGCGAAAATCTTCACCTACCGACTTGGTGACGCGTTTGGATAAGGAAGTTCAGGATCTCTTGGTTGGTAGAATTTTAGCATCTTATCCAGAAGACTTGATTTGCGCGGAAGAGGGCTGTTTGCGTACGGCAGTCGGCCAGGGGAATGTTTGGGTGATTGATCCCATTGATGGTACCAATAACTTTGTCGCCCAGAAGGAAGATTTTGCCGTGATGTTGGCCTACTTTGAGAATGGGGTTGGGAAATTCGGTATCATTTATGATGTCATGAAAGGGGATTGTTACCATGGTGGTGGTGCCTTTCCTCCTTTTCGCAATAATGAGCCCTTACCGCCTTTTAAAAAGAAACCTCTTCAAGAATTTTTAGTTGCCGGTAACTCAGGTATGTTTGAAAGCAATGAGTGGGGCTTGGCGGATTTGGGTCGAGCAGCGTTGGGAGTCCGTGTCTATGGCAGTGCGGCTATTAGTTTTGCCAAGGTTTTATGTGGTCGTCTTCTGACTTATATTACCTACCTGCAACCATGGGATTACGCTGCGGCCAGTATCTTAGGGGAAAGTCTGGGTTATCGTCTTCTTACGGTATCAGGTGAGCCCGCTGATTTTAAAACGCGTCAGCCTGTCATGATGGTGCCAATCGAGATGCAAGAAGAGATTCAGTCTTATATCTACGAAAGGAAAGAAAACTAAATGCAATTTCCAGAAGGATTTGTTGAAAAATATGAAGCGATACTAGAAGATGAGGCAAGAGACTTTCTTGCCTCTTTTAAACAAGAAGCGGTTTCGGCTTTTCGGGTCAATCCCTTAAAAGAAAGTCAGTTATCGTTTGCTGATGCTATTCCCAATACACCTTGGGGGTATTATGGTAAGGTTTCTGGGAAGTCACCAGAGCACGTGACAGGTTTCGTTTATTCGCAAGAGCCTGCAGCCCAAATGGTGGCCCAGGTAGCTCAACCCCTTCCCGGTATGAAGGTTTTGGACTTGGCGGCAGCACCAGGTGGAAAATCCACTCAACTAGCAGCTTATCTGGCTAATCAAGGAGTCCTTGTCTCCAACGAAATTTCAAGTAAGCGTGCTAAGATTTTAGTAGAAAATATGGAGCGATTTGGAGCGACAAATGTTGTTGTGACTAATGAATCTGCTGACCGCTTGGCCAAGGTTTTTAAAGGTTACTTTGATGTGATTGTCCTTGATGCACCTTGCTCGGGTGAAGGGATGTTTCGTAAGCAGTCAGATGCAATGGATTATTGGAGTACCGCTTATCCTTGCCAATGTGCCAATCTCCAAAGAGAAATTTTAGAAGATGCAGTGACCATGCTTGCAGAAGGTGGGCGTCTTGTTTATTCCACCTGTACCTGGGCGCCAGAGGAAAATGAAGAAATCATCCACTGGTTGCTGGATACTTATGATTTTGAATTGCTTCCAGTCGAGCATGTGAACGGTATGGTAGCAGGAATTGATCTTCCTGAAACTGCGCGGATGTATCCTCATCATTTCAAGGGAGAAGGCCAGTTTGTTGCACACTTACAGTTTAAGGGAGAAAATCCAGCACCTAAATTCAAAGCTAGCAAGAGCAATCTCAGTCGTGAACAGCTGGACTTGTGGCAAGAATTTGCCCAAAAACACTTACAGGTCAATCTAACTGGTATCTTGCAGACTTTTGGAGATCAACTCTATCTTTTGCCAGAGATGCTACCTAATCTAGGGAAACTCAAAATTGCTAGAAATGGCCTCCATCTGGGTACTTTTAAGAAGAAACGCTTCGAACCAAGCTTTGCTCTGGGATTAGCCTTGAAACCAAGCCAAGTAAAACAAAGGGTCGAAATCAATGATGAGGACTTTGTAAAATATGTGGCTGGTGAGACTGTTCAATTGACTGAAGCTCGACCAAATGGATGGTATCAAGTTGTGGTTCAAGGAAACGGATTAGGCTTTGCCAAAGTAACGGGAAATGTTTTGAAAAATTATTATCCAAAAGGGCTCAGATTCAGGTGAAAAAGCTAGTCAAAGAGCCTATTCTATGTTATAGTGGAAGTATGAGTTTTTTCTGATAGTCTTTCATTATTACTTATATTATACGATGGAATTGTCCGCTCCGAAGAATGTCTAGATAAAATAAAGCGGGACAATCATTGATGATTATTGGATGATCAGGACAAACGGAAGAAATCAGAACATTTATCATTATGTTCAAGGAGAATAACAGTGAAAATAAGAAAAAAGCTCGTCATGTCTCTTGCAGCTCTTTTGATGGCAGGTTCTCTAGCAGGATGTGCTAGCTGGATTGATCGTGGAGAATCCATGACAGCCGTTGGTTCAACTGCTCTTCAGCCTCTTGTCGAAGCGGCAGCAGATGAATTCGGTTCTAGAAACATCGGAAAAACAGTTAATGTTCAAGGTGGTGGATCGGGTACAGGACTATCACAAGTCCAGTCTGGAGCAGTTGACATCGGGAACTCTGACGTCTTTGCAGAGGAAAAAGAAGGAATCGATGCTTCAGCCCTAGTAGACCACAAGGTTGCAGTGGCTGGTCTTGCAGTGATTGTAAACAAAGAAGTGGATGTTGAAAATCTTACAACCGAGCAACTTCGCAAAATCTTTACAGGTGAAGTGACCAATTGGAAAGAAGTTGGGGGCAAAGACCTGGCCATTTCAATCATCAACCGAGCAGCAAGTTCTGGTTCACGAGCGACGTTTGATACGGTCGTTATGAATGGCCAAGCAGCAATGCAGAGCCAAGAGCAGGATTCTAACGGGATGGTCAAGTCGATTGTATCCCAAACGCCTGGAGCCATTTCTTACCTGGCTTTTGCCTATGTAGATGACTCCGTGAAAAGCATGAAACTGAATGGATATGAACCTACATCTGAGAATGTAACGACCAACAGCTGGCCTTTGTGGTCTTATGAACATATGTACACACTCGGTCAGCCAAATGAGTTAGCTGCTGAATTCCTGAATTTCGTACTCTCAGATGAAGCCCAAAATGGAATTGTTAAGGGAATGGGTTATATTTCCATCATTGAGATAAAAGTCCAAAAGGATGCTTCAGGTACTGTTACAGCAGTAGAAGGAGGTCAATAATGAATCAAGAAGAATTATCTAAAAAATTACTCTCTCCTTCAAAGAACTCTCGCCTTGAGAAGTTTGGTAAAAGTTTGACATTCACTTGCCTTTCTTTGATTGTTATCATTGTGGCGATGATTTTGATTTTTGTAGCCCAAAAAGGCTTGTCGACCTTCTTTGTCAATGGAGTGAACATTTTTGATTTCCTCTTTGGACAAACTTGGAATCCTTCAGGGAAACAATTTGGTGCCCTTCCGATGATTTTGGGTTCCTTTATTGTGACGATTTTATCAGCTCTCATCGCAACACCCTTTGCTATTGGGGCTGCAGTCTTTATGACAGAAGTCTCACCAAAGGGTGCAAAAATCTTGCAACCAGCCATTGAACTCCTCGTCGGTATTCCTTCAGTCGTCTATGGATTTATCGGTTTGCAAGTTGTGGTGCCTTTTGTCCGTAGCGTCTTTGGTGGAACTGGTTTTGGGATCTTGTCAGGGATTTTCGTTCTCTTTGTCATGATCCTACCAACTGTAACCTTTATGACAACAGACAGCTTGCGTGCTGTTCCTCGTCATTACCGTGAAGCTAGTTTAGCTATGGGAGCTACTCGTTGGCAAACCATCTGGCGTGTGACCTTGAAAGCAGCACGTTCAGGTATTTTCACTGCAGTGGTCTTTGGGATGGCGCGTGCCTTCGGTGAAGCCCTTGCTATTCAGATGGTGGTCGGAAACTCAGCAGTTATCCCAACCTCGTTAACAACACCAGCTGCGACTTTGACTTCTGTTTTGACTATGGGTATTGGAAATACCGTCATGGGAACAGTTGATAATAACGTACTCTGGTCACTGGCCTTGGTATTGCTCTTGATGAGTTTAGCCTTTAACAGTGTGATTAAATTGATTACGAAAGAAAGAGGAAAGAAAAACTATGCACGCTAAGAAATTAGATAAACTTGCAACAGCTATCCTCTATACCATCGCGGGTATCATCGTGACCATCTTGGCATCTTTGATTCTCTATATCTTGGTGAGAGGGTTACCGCATATCTCTTGGTCCTTCTTGACTGGGAAATCCTCCTCTTATCAAGCAGGTGGGGGTATCGGGATTCAGCTCTACAATTCCTTCTTCCTTTTGGTCATTACCTTGATCATTTCTGTTCCGCTGTCTATGGGAGCTGGCGTTTTCCTCGCTGAGTATGCCAAAAAAGGACCTGTGACTAATTTTATTCGTACCTGTATTGAGATTTTGTCTTCTCTACCATCAGTCGTTGTGGGTCTCTTTGGTTACTTGATCTTTGTAGTCCAGTTTGAGTATGGATTTTCAATCATTTCAGGTGCCTTGGCCTTGACAGTCTTTAACCTTCCTCAGATGACTCGAAATGTTGAGGACAGTTTAAAACACGTTCACCATACACAACGTGAGGCTGGTCTGGCTCTTGGTATCTCTCGTTGGGAGACTGTGGTCCATGTCGTCATTCCAGAAGCCCTTCCAGGTATCGTAACGGGTGTTGTCTTGGCCTCTGGCCGTATCTTTGGTGAGGCTGCCGCTCTTATCTATACGGCAGGACAATCCGCTCCAGCCCTTGACTGGTCTAACTGGAATATCCTCAGTGTTACCAGTCCTATCTCAATCTTCCGTCAAGCAGAAACCTTGGCTGTCCACATTTGGAAGGTCAACAGTGAAGGAACCATTCCTGATGCTACCATTGTATCTGCTGGTTCTGCTGCTGTGCTCCTCATCTTTATCTTGATTTTTAACTTTGGAGCACGCAAACTCGGAAGCTATTTACACAAGAAATTAACCGCTGCCTAAAGGAGAAGCCATGTCAAAATATAACTGGGATGAAAAGCATATCATCACCTTCCCTGAAGAAAAAGTGGCCCTCTCTACCAAGGATTTACATGTTTACTATGGTAAAAATGAATCCATCAAGGGCATCGATATGCAATTTGAAAAAAATAAAATAACAGCCTTGATTGGTCCTTCTGGATCAGGGAAATCTACTTATCTTCGCAGTCTCAATCGGATGAATGATACCATTGATATTGCCAAGGTCACAGGTCAAATCCTCTACCGAGGGATTGATGTCAACCGTCCAGAAATCAATGTCTATGAGATGCGCAAGCATATCGGAATGGTCTTTCAACGTCCAAATCCATTTGCCAAGTCTATTTACCGCAACATCACTTTTGCTCATGAACGTGCAGGTGTTAAGGACAAGAAAGTACTTGATGAAATTGTAGAAACCTCTCTAAGACAGGCTGCCCTTTGGGATCAGGTCAAAGATGACCTACACAAATCAGCCTTGATGCTTTCTGGAGGTCAGCAACAACGTCTTTGTATCGCTCGCGCCATCTCTGTTAAGCCAGATATCCTCTTGATGGATGAACCGGCGTCAGCCTTGGATCCGATTGCGACAGCCCAGCTGGAAGAAACCATGTTGGAATTAAAGAAGGACTTTACCATCATCATCGTTACCCACAGTATGCAACAGGCTGCGCGTGCAAGTGACTACACAGGATTTTTCTACCTGGGTGATTTGATTGAGTACGATAAGACATCCAATATTTTCCAAAATGCTAAGTTACAGTCAACCAATGACTATGTAACGGGACACTTTGGTTAGAAAGGAAACGGTATGTCAGAAGCGATTTTACAGGTCTCAGACCTGTCCGTTTATTACAATAAAAAGAAGGCCTTGAATAGTGTTTCCCTTTCTTTCCAACCTAAGGAAATAACAGCCTTGATTGGTCCTTCTGGATCAGGAAAGTCTACCCTACTCAAAGCCATCAACCGCATGGGCGATCTAAATCCTGAGGTGACAACAACTGGATCAGTGGTCTATAATGGTCACAATATCTACAGTCCCCGTACTGATACAGTTGAATTGCGTAAGGAAATCGGTATGGTCTTTCAACAGCCCAATCCCTTCCCTATGTCTATCTACGAAAATGTTGTCTATGGGCTACGTATCAATGGTGTTAAGGACAAGCAAGTTCTTGATGAAGCAGTAGAAAAGGCCTTGCAACGTGCTTCTATCTGGGATGAAGTAAAGGATCGTTTGCATGATTCGGCCATTGGTCTCTCAGGTGGACAACAACAACGTGTTTGTGTTGCTCGTGTCTTAGCAACCAGTCCTAAAATTATCCTCTTAGATGAACCAACTTCAGCTTTGGATCCTATTTCTGCAGGTAAGATTGAGGAAACCTTGTATGGTCTGAAAGATAAATACACCATGCTCTTGGTAACGCGTTCGATGCAACAAGCCTCTCGTATCTCTGATAAAACAGGATTTTTCCTAGATGGGGATTTGATCGAGTTTAACGATACGAAGAAGATGTTCCTAGACCCACAAAACAAGGAAACAGAAGATTATATTACAGGAAAATTTGGATAAGGAGTTGAATGATGTTACGATCTCAATTTGAAGAAGATTTGGAGAAATTGCACAACCAGTTCTATGCTATGGGACAAGAAGTGCTCTCGCAGATCAATCGTACAGTGCGTGCCTTTGTTACGCATGACCGTGATTTGGCAAAAGAAGTCATCGAAGACGATGCAGAAGTAAATGAATATGAAGTGAAGTTGGAAAAGAAATCATTTGAAATGATTGCCCTTCAACAACCTGTTTCGCAAGATCTTCGTACCGTCTTGACTGTTCTCAAGGCAGTGTCAGACGTGGAACGCATGGGAGATCATGCAGTGTCTATCGCTGAGGCGACCATTCGTATGAAGGGGGAGCAACGTATCCCTTCTGTTGAAGAAGAAATCAAAAAGATGGGACGCGACGTGAAAAACTTCGTCGAAGCAGCTCTAGATCTCTATCTCAACGGTTCTGTGGATCAAGCCTACGAAGTAGCAGCTATGGACGAAAAAATCAACCATTACTTTGATAGCATCCGTGAATTGGCTACAGAAGAAATCAAGAAAAATCCTGAAGCCATTGTTACAGGACGCGATTACTTCCAGGTCATTTCTTTCTTGGAACGTATCGGAGACTACGCAAAAAATATCTGTGAATGGGTTGTTTACTTTGAAACAGGTAAGATTGTCGAACTATAAGAAACGGTTTAAATATACAGAAGAAAAGGCTGATTAGAATAAATCAGTCTTCTTTTTTATGAAAAGAATTGTTTTACAATCAAAATCTCTAAAAGGGTTGACAACTATTTTTAAAAGAGTTATAATTATTCAGAATTAACAGAAAGGTCGTTTATTTATGAAATTTAAGAAATGGATATTAGTTGTGTGTAGTATGCTTGCCAGTGTGGTTCTAGTAGCTTGCCAGTCAGGAACGGATAGTTCTCAGTCTGCTGTGGACGCTATTAAACAAAAGGGAAAGCTAGTTGTTGCGACCAGCCCAGACTATGCACCGTTTGAATTCCAAGCCTTGGTAGATGGTAAAAATCAAGTGGTTGGTGCAGATATTGATATGGCTCAAGCGATTGCGGACGAGCTTGGGGTTAAACTTGAAATCTCAAGTATGAGTTTTGACAATGTCTTGACCAGCCTTCAAACTGGAAAGGCTGACTTGGCTATTGCAGGAATTAGTGCCACAGATGAAAGAAAGGAAGTCTTTGACTTTTCAATCCCTTACTATGAAAACAAGATGAGTTTCTTGGTTAGAAAAGCCGATTTAGACAAATACAAGGATCTTTCAAGCTTCGCAAGTGCCAATATTGCAGCTCAAAAGGGAACTGTTCCAGAAACCATGGTCAAGGAACAATTACCAAATGCCCAGTTGACATCCTTGACCAATATGGGTGAAGCAGTCAATGAGTTGCAGGCTGGAAAAGTGGATGCTGTTCATATGGATGAACCAGTTGCTCTTAGCTACGCAGGTAAAAACTCAGACCTTGTCGTTGCATCTGTTAACTTGACAATAAAAGATGGCGAAGCCAATGCCGTTGCTATCAAGAAGGATCAATCAGACTTGAAAGCGGTAGTAGATAAGGTTATCCAAAAACTGAAAGATGACGGAACCTATCAAACTTATCTTGAAAAAGCAGCGAAACTAACAGAAGTTGAACAATAAGAAAAAGCAGAGTTGGACTTTAATCCAATTCTGCTTTTATGTATTGTAATAGCTCTTCTAGATTTTCGAGAGTGACTTTGGCGAACTGATAAGGACAGGCGTCCAAATAAGCCTTCTCAAAAAAGTCTAATTTGAGTGAGCTGTGTTTCAGACTGGCAATTTTAGGATAGTGTCTCAAATCAAGTAAAAGACCATCGTGTAGAGGATAGTGGGGCAAGGGACAGGTGTTTTCTTCAAGCACTTTCTTTATCTGAGCCTGATAGTTCTCTTGAAGGGTCAGTCTGGCCAGTCGATTTTTTTCAAATAACTGGCTATCGATGTAAAGAGAAAGAGCCTTTTGCATGATGAGATTGCTGTCATAGTCTAGGATATTTTTATAGGAAACAAAGGCCTCTTTTAGGGCATTTGGGAGAATGAGAGCGGTAATACGAAGGGCTGGAAAGAGACTAGTTGAGAAGGACTTGATATAAATGACCCGATCCTCAGTATCCAGATAGTGGAAGGTTTGGCCCTTCCTAGGATCTAGGTCCCCTAAATAGTCATCCTCTACGATGTAAACACCATACTGGTTTGCTAGATCCAGAATAGCCTTTTTTTCCTGATCAGAATAGGAATGACCTAGGGGATAGTGGAAGCGAGGAATGGTATAGAAAAACTTGATTTTCCCAGATTTGAACTGTTTTTCCAGTTCTTCAAGGTTGATGCCATCAATTCGGCGTTCAATGGTCTGGTAGGCTAATCCTTGAGCGACCAAGAGACGATTCATCCGGTGGTAGGTCGGCTGTTCGACCAAAATCTCAGCTCCCTTGCTCGGAAAGTTAATCTGAGAAAGGATAAAGAGAGCTTGCTGGGTGCCAGAAGTTAGAACCAGTTGGTCGGGTTTACAGTAGAGGGCTTGGTCAAAGAGGAGTTGATGGACAGATTGTCTCAGTTCCTCAAGGCCTTCTTGGTTGTCATAGTAGTTGAAGAGGTAGTTTTCTCGGCCTATCAGGGTTTCGTTGACGCAGAGTCGGAAGTCGTCATAGGCACTGGCATGTTCGTCAGTGACTTCGATTTCCAAGTCCTGATGCTGGCCTTGTTCTAGAACATAGTAGCCACTTTGGGGTTTGGCATAGAGGTATTGTTCATGGCGTAATTCCAGCAGGGCTCGTTGGATAGTGTCCTTGCTACAGTGGAAGTCTTGGCTCAGTTGACGGATAGAGGGAAGCCGGCTACCTGTTGGAAATTTTCCTGATTCGATACCTTTTTTGAGAAAGGAAACGACTGCTTGGTATTTACTTTCTTTCTTCATTCCAGACCTCCGTTGATTTTGTTACATTGTACCTTTTTTTTGACTCCTTTGCAATGGGAAAAGCATTTCTCCCTTTCACAACTAGGAGCAAATGTGGTATACTTAGAAAGTATGATGATTCATTGAAAAGAAGATAAGAAAGAGAATGGATAGAAAAGTGCAGGAACCGGTAAAATTATTTCAATACAATACTCTAGGTGCCCTAATGGCAGGTCTCTATGGTGGAACCATGACAGTAGGAGAATTGCTGGAACATGGTGACCTTGGTTTGGGGACTTTGGATTCGATTGACGGGGAATTGATCGTCCTTGATGGCAAGGCTTATCAAGCCAAGGGGTCTGGTCAAACGCCTGAAATCGTTGAAGTGGCAGCGGATGCCCTTATTCCCTATGCAGCAGTGGTTCCTCATCAGGCAGAAGTGATTTTCCGTCAGCGCTTTGAGATGACTGATAAGGAATTAGAAAAGCGGATTGAGTCCTACTATGATGGGGAAAATCTTTTTCGTTCCATCAAGATTCATGGCGAATTTTCACAAATGCACGTACGTATGATTCCTAAATCCACACCTGATACCAAGTTTGCTGATGTCGCGACACACCAACCTGAATATAGCCGTGAAAATGTATCGGGAACCATTGTTGGATTTTGGACACCGGAGATTTTCCATGGGGTGAGTGTTGCAGGCTACCATTTGCATTTTATCTCAGATGATTTGACCTTTGGTGGGCATGTGATGGACTTTGTTATCAAAGAAGGAATGATTGAGGTTGGGGCAGTCGACCAGTTGGACCAACGTTTTCCAGTCCAAGATCGCCAGTATTTATTTGCCAAATTTAACGTTGACGAGATGAAGAAAGATATTGATAAGTCAGAATAGGAGAAAAAGATGACAGTACATATTATCCTTACCATGATCGCTTTGGTTCTCATTCTAGTAAGTGGGACTTGGTATGCCAAAAAACGGTTTAAAATCTCTCTTGCAGTGATGGGCTTGGGGGCAATCGCATTTTTTGTTTCTTCTCAAGTGTTAGAGAAGATGGTTCACCTTCTGATACTCCATCCGCAAAAAGATGGAACCATTCCGCTTATGCAGGAGCAGCCTTTCTTATACGTCCTTTATGGGATCGCTATGGCAGCCCTCTTTGAAGAGACGGCTCGTCTTATCTTTTTTAAATGGTTGGAGAAAAAGAGAAAGCTAGAAGATCGAGATGCTTTGGCCTATGGTTTGGGACATGGGGGCTTGGAGATGCTCTATCTCGGAATGGGAAGCTTGATCAGTCTTTTGATTCTCTTTTCACTCATCCAGTCTTCAAATACTGATGTAGCCAATCTTCTTCCAAAATCTACGCTCGAAACGGTTCAGTCTCTTTCTGTATGGCAGGTTTATTTACTAGGAGTTGAACGTGTGCTTGCTCTGATTCTACAAATTGGTCTTTCCATCTGGGTCTATCAAAGTGTCCGTCAAAAGAAATGGATCTACCTCCTTGCTGCCTATGGTTTGCATGCCTTGTTTGACTTGGCTCCAGCCTTATCTCAGGTAGGATGGATTGCAAATCCGCTTTTAGTTGAGTTTATTCTTCTCGCAGAACTTCTAGCCTTTATCTGGCTGACAAAATTTACATTTTGGAAAAAATCATAAAAAGAGGGGTGACCTCTTTTTTTATGTAATGATAAAACAAGCTCTTTTTATGGTCGTCAAATGTCTCTAAAAATGGTATAATGGAATGAATTTTGAAAAAGGAAGAGTGACATGTCAGTAAAAGAAAAAATGCTTGAAATCCTAGAAGGAATCGATATTCGTTTTAAGGAACCTTTGAAGACCTATACCTATACCAAGGTTGGAGGTCGAGCAGATTACCTAGTTTTACCGCGCAATCGCTATGAGATGGCGCGTGTTGTTCAATTTGCCAATCAAGAGAATATTCCTTGGATGGTGCTAGGAAATGCCAGCAATATCATTGTTCGTGAAGGTGGAATCCGTGGTTTTGTCATCTTGTGCGATAAGCTCAATAACGTTTCGGTTGATGGCTATACCATCGAAGCAGAAGCAGGAGCCAACTTGATCGAAACGACACGTATTGCTCTCCGTCATAGTTTGACTGGTTTTGAGTTTGCTTGTGGGATTCCTGGAAGCATCGGTGGAGCTGTCTTTATGAATGCGGGTGCCTATGGAGGAGAGATTGCTCATATCTTGCAGTCTTGTCAAATTTTGACCAAGGAAGGGGAAATCGAGACCTTATCTGCCAAGGACTTGGCTTTTGGTTACCGCCATTCAGCTATTCAGGATTCTGGGGCTGTTGTTTTGTCAGCTAAATTTGCCCTAGCTCCAGGGAATCATCAGGTTATCAAGCAAGAAATGGACCGCTTGACGCACCTACGTGAACTCAAACAACCTCTAGAATACCCATCATGTGGGTCAGTCTTTAAGCGTCCAGTTGGGCATTTTGCAGGACAGCTGATTTCAGAAGCTGGCCTGAAGGGCTATCGAATCGGTGGTGTGGAAGTATCTGAAAAGCATGCCGGTTTTATGATCAATGTTGCTGACGGAACGGCCAAAGACTATGAAGACTTGATCCAATCTGTTATTGAAAAAGTCAAGGAACACTCAGGTGTCACTCTTGAAAGAGAAGTCCGAATCTTGGGCGAGAAGGAATAAGGTTGGGGGTTGAAAAATTGCTGCTATAACCATTGTAAAGGGGGTGAAAGCCTATCGTGAGTGAAGATGTATGTAGGCAGTTCAATCTCCTACACGAGGTGGTAGCGGCCTGACAGAGCCCTGATCTGTTAATTTATGAAAAAGAAGGAATTTATGACAATTGAAAAAACCAATTATTGAATTCAAAAACGTCTCTAAAGTTTTTGAAGACAGCAACACCAAGGTTCTCAAAGACATTAACTTTGAGTTGGAAGAAGGGAAATTCTACACTCTTTTAGGCGCATCTGGTTCAGGAAAATCAACCATTCTAAACATCATTGCAGGTTTACTGGATGCGACGACAGGGGATATTTTACTGGATGGGGTACGGATTAACGACATCCCAACCAACAAGCGAGATGTCCATACGGTCTTCCAATCCTATGCCTTATTTCCACATATGAATGTGTTTGAAAATGTTGCCTTTCCACTCCGCTTGCGTAAAGTCGACAAGAAAGAAATCGAGCAGCGAGTTGCGGAAGTTCTCAAGATGGTTCAGTTGGAAGGTTATGAGAAACGTTCTATCCGTAAACTTTCTGGAGGACAACGCCAGCGTGTGGCTATTGCCCGTGCCATTATCAACCAACCTCGTGTGGTCTTGTTGGATGAGCCCTTGTCAGCGCTGGACTTGAAATTGCGAACAGACATGCAGTATGAACTGCGTGAACTGCAGCAACGATTGGGGATTACCTTTGTCTTTGTCACTCACGATCAGGAAGAAGCCCTTGCTATGAGTGACTGGATTTTCGTTATGAATGATGGCGAGATTGTCCAGTCTGGAACACCTGTGGACATCTATGATGAGCCGATTAACCATTTTGTTGCCACCTTTATTGGTGAGTCCAACATCTTGCCAGGAACCATGATTGAGGACTACTTGGTCGAGTTTAACGGCAAACGCTTTGAAGCGGTCGATGGGGGGATGAAGCCAAATGAGCCTGTCGAGATTGTCATTCGTCCAGAGGACTTGCGCATTACCCTTCCTGAAGAAGGCAAGCTCCAAGTTAAGGTTGATACCCAGCTCTTCCGTGGGGTTCACTACGAGATTATCGCCTATGACGAACTTGGAAATGAATGGATGATCCACTCGACTCGTAAGGCCATCGTTGGTGAGGAAATCGGTCTGGACTTTGAACCAGAAGACATCCACATCATGCGCCTCAATGAAACAGAAGAAGAGTTCGATGCTCGTATCGAAGAATATGTAGAAATCGAAGAGCAAGAAGCAGGTCTGATTAACGCGATCGAGGAGGAAAGAGATGAAGAAAACAACCTCTAAACTCTTTGTAGTGCCCTACATGCTTTGGATTGCCCTCTTTGTTCTCGCACCCTTGGTCTTGATTTTCGGTCAATCCTTTTTCAACATCGAAGGGCAGTTTAGTTTAGAAAACTACAAATCTTACTTTGCGTCACAAAACTTGACCTATCTCAAAATGAGCTTCAACTCTGTGCTTTATGCGGGGATTGTGACTCTAGTGACACTTCTTATCAGCTATCCAACAGCCCTCTTTTTGACCCGTCTCAAGCACCGTCAACTCTGGCTCATGCTGATTATCCTGCCGACTTGGATCAACCTACTCCTTAAGGCCTATGCCTTTATCGGAATTTTTGGTCAAAATGGCTCTATTAACCAATTCTTGGAATTTATCGGAATCGGTTCGCAACAGTTGCTCTTTACTGATTTCTCCTTTATCTTTGTCGCAAGCTACATCGAGCTTCCCTTTATGATTTTGCCGATCTTCAATGTTTTGGATGATATGGATAACAATCTCATCAATGCCAGCTATGACCTCGGTGCTACCAAGTGGGAAACCTTCCGTCATGTCATCTTCCCTCTGTCTATGAACGGGGTGAGAAGTGGGGTTCAGTCTGTCTTTATCCCAAGTTTGAGTCTCTTCATGTTGACACGTTTGATTGGTGGGAACCGCGTTATCACACTGGGAACGGCTATTGAGCAGAACTTCCTTACAAATGACAACTATGGAATGGGTTCTACCATCGGTGTGATCCTCATCCTGACCATGTTTCTCACCATGTGGGTGACCAAGGAAAGGAGAGAACGATGAAAAAATTTGCTAATCTCTACCTAGCCTTTGTCTTCATCATCCTATATTTGCCAATCTTTTACTTGATTGGCTATGCCTTTAATGCTGGCGATGATATGAACAGCTTTACTGGTTTTAGCTTGAGCCATTTTAAAACCATGTTTGGTGATGGCCGTCTCATGTTGATCCTCACCCAAACCTTTTTCTTGGCCTTTCTATCAGCCTTGATAGCGACCATTATCGGGACTTTCGGTGCCATTTACATCTACCAGTCTCGTAAGAAATACCAAGAAGCCTTTTTATCACTCAATAATATCCTCATGGTTGCGCCTGACGTTATGATTGGTGCTAGCTTCTTGATTCTCTTTACCCAGCTTAAGTTTTCACTTGGCTTTTTGACAGTTCTATCTAGTCACGTGGCCTTCTCCATCCCAATCGTGGTCTTGATGGTCTTGCCTCGTCTCAAGGAGATGAATGATGATATGATTCACGCGGCTTATGACCTTGGTGCTAGTCAGTTCCAAATGTTCAAGGAAATTATGCTCCCTTATCTGACGCCGTCAATCATTGCGGGTTATTTCATGGCCTTCACCTATTCGCTGGATGACTTTGCCGTGACCTTCTTTGTGACGGGAAATGGCTTTTCAACCCTGTCAGTCGAGATTTACTCTCGTGCTCGTAAAGGGATTTCGCTAGAAATCAATGCCCTGTCTGCCCTTGTCTTTCTCTTTAGTATTATCCTAGTTGTTGGCTATTACTTTATCTCACGTGAGAAGGAGGAGCAAGCATGAAAAAACTCTATTCATTTTTAGCAGGAATTGTAGCGATTATCCTTGTCTTGTGGGGAATTGCGACTCATATAGATAGTAAAATCAACAGCCGAGATAGTCAAAAACTGGTTATCTACAACTGGGGGGACTATATCGATCCAGAACTCTTGGAGAAATTCACAGAAGAAACAGGAATCCAAGTCCAGTACGAGACCTTTGACTCCAACGAAGCCATGTATACTAAGATTAAGCAGGGTGGAACGACCTACGACATTGCTATCCCGAGTGAATACATGATCAATAAGATGAAGGACGAAGACCTATTGGTTCCTCTCGATTATTCAAAAATTGAAGGAATCGAAAATATCGGACCTGAGTTCCTCAACCAGTCATTTGACCCGGGCAACAAATTCTCCATCCCATACTTCTGGGGAACCTTGGGAATTGTTTACAATGAAACCATGATAGATGAGGCGCCTGAGCATTGGGATGACCTCTGGAAACCAGAATACAAGGATTCCATCATGCTCTTTGATGGGGCGCGTGAGGTGCTGGGACTCGGGCTTAACTCACTCGGTTACAGTCTCAACTCCAAGGATCCTCAGCAGCTGGAAGAGACAGTGGATAAGCTCTACAAACTGACTCCAAATATCAAGGCCATTGTGGCGGACGAGATGAAGGGTTACATGATCCAGAACAATGCTGCTATTGGTGTGACCTTCTCAGGAGAAGCCAGCCAGATGTTGGAGAAAAATCCTAACCTCAAATATGTCGTTCCGACAGAGGCCAGCAACCTCTGGTTTGACAATATGGTCATTCCCAAAACCGTGAAAAACCGAGATGCAGCCTATGCCTTTATCAACTTTATGTTGAAACCCGAAAATGCTCTGAAAAATGCGGAGTATGTGGGCTACTCAACACCTAACCTACCAGCCAAGGAAATGCTCCCAGAGGAGACTCGTGAGGACAAATCCTTCTATCCAGACGCTGATACCATGAAACACCTAGAAGTTTATGAGAAATTTGACCATAAATGGACAGGAAAATACAGCGACCTCTTCCTCCAGTTTAAAATGTATCGGAAGTAGGAGTATATAAAAAACGAATTAGTCAATCTAGTTCGTTTTTTGTTTTAAAAAATTTATATTTGGGCTTGACAAAAGCAATTTTAATGATAAAATAGTATCCTTTATTCATTTAGGAGGAAAAAAATATGTGATTTATTTGGTATTCAGAAATGAAAACTCTTACAAAGTATGATATACTAGTAGTAGTTTTAAATAGGTTATATCTATTGCTTGTTATAGGGTTACATACAAGATATGGGGTATAGCTACCTATCTACCTCGCGAGGGGCCGGAAACTCGTTCCAATTTGGACATGTTTGTGTTACCCAATTCCTTGTCTAGCTACCTATCTACCTCGAGAGGGGCCGGAAACAACGCCATGTAACCATCTTCGTCGAACCAGTACCGCTTACGTATAGGTACCTATCTACCTCGCGAGGGGCCGAAAACAATTCAGGTTCCGCATACCAACTTACATCTAAACCATAAAGAACACCCTACGCACCTCGGTAGGGGACGGAAACAGCAGAATCCAGATAGCTATGAATCGTTTCACTTCACTTAAACAACCTATTCACCTCGAGAGGGGCCGGAAACAGGTAGCGCTCAAAGTTCTTGTTCAATCGGTCATTCGTATAGCCCCCTATCTCCCTCGAGAGGGGCCGGAAACACCCCACCAGCAGTGACATCAATGTAATGAAGATGTTTTTGTATAGATACCTAACTACCTCGCGAGGGGCCGGAGACCACGCTCTAAATTTTGGAATCATCCCAAATCCTCGTATAGACACCTATCTACCTCGAGAGGGGCCGGAAACTCAAGAAACTTTTTTGTCATCATGCACTGTGAGCAAGATGGTATAGCTACCTATCTACCTCGCGAGGGGCCGGAAACAGTGATAGCTGAGATTCTTCGGTCAAATACATACGGGTATAGCTACCTATCTACCTCGCGAGGGGCCGGAAACTCAATCTCTTCATAATCGGGAAGAATATTTGTAAAGATAAAGTATAGCTCCCTATCTACCTCGAGAGGGGCCGGAAACTATTCGCCAATTTGATTTTCTTGTCCGTCACGCACGTATAGCTCCCTATCAACCTCGAGAGGGGCCGGAAACCCAGAAATACCCTTGAATGGATAATCATCATCTAAGCGGGTTATAGCTCCCTATCTACCTCGCGAGGGGCCGTAAACAAGTAGTCACGAATAATAAAGTCCAAAGTCCTTACGGTATAACAGTGTATAGACACCTATCTACCTCGGGAGGGGCCGGAATTGGGACAAGGTACACGGCTTTAGTTGCTTTCTTTTGCTTGTATAGATACCTATCTACCTCGCGAGGGGCCGGAAACGGTAGCAAGATAGGTACGATAGCACCGTCTGAATTGAGTATAGATACCTATCTACCTCGGGAGGGCCGGAAACTGAATAAAGTTCATGATCGTACGTTGATCATCTTGTGTATAAGAAC
>NZ_GL732467.1:250534-271717 GCF_000187645.1 Streptococcus sp. C300 | reverse complement strand
GTCCTTACGGTATAACAGTGTATAGACACCTATCTACCTCGGGAGGGGCCGGAATTGGGACAAGGTACACGGCTTTAGTTGCTTTCTTTTGCTTGTATAGATACCTATCTACCTCGCGAGGGGCCGGAAACGGTAGCAAGATAGGTACGATAGCACCGTCTGAATTGAGTATAGATACCTATCTACCTCGGGAGGGGCCGGAAACTGAATAAAGTTCATGATCGTACGTTGATCATCTTGTGTATAAGAACCTATCTACCTCGTAAGGGGCCGGAAACTAGAAAATGTATTTTCCAACATTAGCGAAGTTACCTTGAAGATAAACACCTATCTACCTCGAGAGGGGACGGAAACCGGATAAATCCAGATTCAGCAGAAGGTGTCACGTTACGTATAGCTACCTATCTACCTCGCGAGAGGCCGGAAACACAGGGTCTGTTTTGACAGGTTTCACAGTTGTTTTTAGTATAGATACCTATCAACCTCGAGAGGGGTCGGAAACTTTCTGTAACCATCTCTTTCAAACGAATCCCATCTATCTTTGGGTATAGCTACCTATCTACCTCGGGAGGGACCGGAAACCCAATATTGTTTGAAAAGTTTCATTAAATTACCTTCTTGTGTATAGCTACCTATTTACCTCGAGAGGGGCCGGAAACATTCCTAGAAATTCGCAGGTAGTGCTCACATCCATCGTATAGCTACCTATCTACCTCGGGAGGGGTCGGAAACGCATTTACTGCGTTCTTAGCCAAAATTTCTACGATCGTAGTGAAACCTATTTACCTCGAAAGGGGCCGGAAACAATTTTTTCTTATAAAAGTAGCCCACTGCTGTCAACAACGTGTATAGACACCTATCTACCTCGGGAGAGGCCGGAAACACATACCTGATGACATTCATATCAGGATTGATGTGTATAGATCCCTATCTACCTCGAGAGGGGCCGGAAACCCTCTTTTTATAACCCTTCCTAACTGAACTTCTTTCGTATAAGAACCTATCCACCTCGAGAGGGGACGGAGACCACGCTCTAAATTTTGGAATCATCCCAAATCCTCGTATAGACACCTATCTACCTTTAGAGGGGCCGGAAACTGGATAGTTTTAGAGAAAATCCTGTTCTCAATGTGGGATTTTATAGATATCTATCTACCTCGTGAGGGGACGGAAACAAGGCATAAGCTGGTGTAATATCCGCCGCATTATGAGTATAGATACCTATCTACCTCGCGAGGGGCCGGAAACTTTGACTGCCCCTGATTCTTTACACTAGGCGGTGTTCTATAGGTATAGATACCTATCTACCTATCTACCTCGCGAGGGGTCGGAAACCAGTGGGATAGTTTGTAAAAGTCTGTGCTAAGGTAGGTATATCTCCCTATCTACCCCGCTAGGGGCCGGAAACCCAAACAACCCACCTACGATTGAATATGAAGTATCAGAGTATAGATACCTATCAACCTCGAAAGGGGCCGGAAACAATTATTTTTCTAGTAATTCGTCGAGCGTGATCGCACGTATATCTCCCTATCTACCTCGAGAGGGGCCGGAAACTTCCATCTCCTTAATCAACCAGTCAAGGTTCTTGCAAGGTATAGCTACCTATCAACCTCGGGAGGGGCCGGAAACATAACTTGCTTATCTTTTCCTTGTAAAGTAATTTTTGTATATCTCCCAATCTACCTCTCAAGTGGCCGGAAACTTTGGTGGTTCAGGAGTATGAGTTGTTACCTTCGCTACAAGTATATCCACCTATCTACCTCGCGAGGGGCCGGAAACCGTGTAATTCTTTCTGAAGTTGTTTGATTTTTTTGATTGGTATAGATACCTACCTACCTCGCGAGGGGCCGGAAACATTTTACTCAGAAGCTCTTTGATTTTCTTGTTAGTGTGTATAGATACCTATCTACCTCGAGAGGGGACATTTTCATAAGGGTAAAGGATTCCAAAAGTAAAAGAAAAAAGCGCTCATGAGAAAGCAAAAGCGCTGTTGTATCAATAAAGGAGGCATATGAAACGCATCGAACTATCATTTAAGCGGATTGAGCAATCACCGAGCGACCTATCGACAAAATTCCAAGGTTTTCTTATGGAAAAGCTAGAACCAGACTATGTGACTTGGCTACATGAGCAGGAAACCAACCCCTACTCACTAAAAATCATTCATCAAAAGGACAAGACCCTATGGTCCCTTCATCTCCTGACGGATGAGGCTGTCAAGCAGATCCTGCCTGTTCTATTGGAGCTAAAGAGAGTAGAGCTTCATGATTTACCGACTCTCATGGTAGAGTCTTTATCCATGCAAGATCTCAGTTCGGAGCAACTCTTTGAGTTCTTTAATGAAAACCAAGATCGGTCACTCTACACCATTTGTTTTCAAACTCCAACAGGATTTCGGTCCCAGGGAGAGTACGTGCTCTTTCCGACCATGCGTCTCATCTTTCAGAGTTTGATGATGAAGTATGCACGTTTGGTCGAGAATCGTCAGGACATCGAAGAGGAAACTCTGGACTACTTGGTCAAGCACAGTAGAATTACCAGCTATCGATTGGAGTCCAGCTATTTTAAAGTCCATGGCAAAAAAATCCCTGGTTTCAGGGGGAGATTGACCTTTAAGATTACAGGTCCAAATACCTTGAAAGCATACGCCAATATGCTTCTGAAATTTGGGGAGTACTCAGGTATCGGCATGAAAACTAGTTTAGGGATGGGAGGTTTAGAACTTGAAGAAAGAAAAGATTGATTTAGTTTATGGATCACTTTTGCACGCTATCGGCAAGGTGATTCAAGGTTCCAGGTATGATGAGAAAGACCTAGGTACCATTGGGTCCGAATGGTTTAGACGCTTTTCGGATAATGAAAAGATAGCTCAGCAGATAGCCAAGGCGACTTCTAGTGATTTGCCGACGGACTTAGCTCCTGATAGTTTGGTCTATATCACGTCAGCTGCCGCAAAGATTGCTTCAGGCCTAAAAGGAGCAGCAGATACTCATGGAGGTAAAGAAGATTTCCTAAGCAAACAATCGGATATCTTCAATGTATTTTCAGATAGCCCTAGTCAGCGTTATCTTGATGCGCGTCCATTAGAGCTTGACGGGGAACCAAACTATGCTAAGGGATCGAGTGAGCCGTCTGACAAGTCAGACTATGACTTGATAGTAGCGACCTTAGAAAAAGAGTTTGAGAGATTTGACTTTAGCCAATCTGAGATAGATGCCCTTTTGAATCTCCTTGAGTCTACTCTTTCCTATGTACCTGTTTCGACAAGAACCAAGGGATTATCAGATATTTCTCTAGCAACCTACAGTCGTCTGACAGCTGGCTTTGCCCTAGCTATAGAGGACTATTTAGCAGACAAGAATTGCCGTGATTATGACAAGGTACTGGGACAGGATTTAGAAGCTTTTTATAGCGAAAAAGCCTTTTTATTAGCAAGTTTTGACCTGTCAGGGATTCAGGATTTTATCTACAATATCGCAACAGCTGGTGCAGCTAAGCAACTAAAAGCACGTTCCTTGTATCTAGATTTTATGGGGGAACATATCGCTGACAGCTTACTGGAGAAGTTAGAGCTTACGAGGGCTAATCTTCTCTACGTCGGTGGAGGGCACGCCTACTTTATCCTTCCAAACACCGAAAAAACTAGAGAAACCTTGGCTAGCTTTGAAGCAGAATTCAATCAGTTTTTGGTCAAGCATTTCCAGACAGGTTTGTTCGTAGCATTTGGTTGGAGTCCGTTTTCTGCCAATGATATGACAACGACACTGGCCGACTATCGAAAAGTCTATCAAACAACCAGTCGGATGATTTCCCAAAAGAAAATTTCTCGTTACGATGCCAAAACTCTACTTGAACTCAACCAAGGAGGAAAAAGCTCCCAGAAAGAATGTGCAATTTGTCACTCAGTCGAAAAGCTTACCAAGTATAAAGATCAAGAGGTCTGCCATATCTGTGCAGGGATGTATCGCTTTGCCAAGGAAATACAAGAAAACTACTATATTGTGACAAAAGAAAAAGGACTGCCGATAGGTCCGGGAGCCTATATTAGTGGTATTTCAAAATCCAACCTTGCCAATGAAGAGTGGGACCGTGTTTATGTAAAGAATAGCTATAGTACAGATATCCTAAAAGCAACCCATGTCTTTGTCGGAGATTACAAATATGCTGAGATTGACCAGTATGCCCAACTATCTCAGGATAGTGAAACTGGACAAGGGATCAAGCGATTAGCAGTTGTTCGACTAGATGTGGATGATCTAGGAGCAGCCTTTATGGCTGGGTTCTCCTATCAAGATAGTGGCAAGTATAATACTCTGGCACGGTCAGCGACCTTCTCTAGAAGTATGAGTCTCTTCTTTAAGGTCTATATCAACCAGTTTGCAAGAGAGAAAAAACTATCGATCATTTATGCCGGTGGAGATGATGTATTTGCTATCGGTTCTTGGCAGGATATTATTGAGTTTACTATTTGTCTCCGACAAAACTTTATCAAGTGGACAAATGGTAAATTAACCCTATCAGCAGGGATCGGTCTCTTTCCAGATAAAACTCCAGTTAGCCTGATGGCTGAAGAAACTGGTAAGCTAGAAGGAGCAGCAAAGGATAACGACAAGGATAGTATTTCCCTTTTTAAAGCAGGTAATACCTTGAAGTTGGACCAATCTTTTGGCAATGTTGATTCTGAAAGAAATTATACCTTGAAGTTCGACCAATTTATTGACAATGTCTATAATGGGAAACTGAAGAGCATTCGTTACTACTTTAATATTCAAGATGAGCGCGGAAAGAGTTTTGTATACAGACTGATTGAGCTCCTTCGTAACTACGATCGTATGAATATTGCTCGATTAGCCTATTATTTGACGCGCTTAGAGGATCAAACTTCTAAGGATAAAAAAGAAGAGTTTAAAGAGTTTAAGGATTTATTCTTTTCTTGGTATACAGGTAGCGATAATGAACGTAAGGAAGCAGAGATAGCTTTACTTCTATATATTTATGAGATTAGAAAGGATTCATAGATGGCAATTTTAACAGATGATAATTACGTAGATAAGGCAGAAAAGGTTATTAAATCTTTAAATCATACTAAAGATCATAGAAATAATAAAATTAAATTTTTTTTAACAACTACAAAAATTCGAAATCTACTAAATTTAACTAGTAATCTTTTTGATGAAAGTAAGGTCAGATCGTATAAGGAATTGGCTGATAAAATTGCTTATTTAAGAGTGCAGTTTGTTTATCAATCGGGCCGAGAAACTGCGGTTAAAGACTTGGTGAAAAAGGCTGAGATTCTAGACATTCTAAAAGAAATAAACAATAAGGAAAGTCTCCAACGTTTTTGCCGCTATATGGAAGCACTAGTAGCTTATTTCAGATTTTATGGAGGAAAAGATTAATGGCATTTGCAAAAATTCAAGTAACAGGACAAATTCGTCTAGAGACAGGACTTCATATTGGGACAAGCAATGCTTTTGCGGCGATTGGTGCTACGGACTCACCTGTGATTAAAGATCCAATTACAAACTTACCCATTATTCCAGGATCTAGTATCAAAGGGAAAATGCGTACCCTTTTGGCAAGAGTATATAATACTAAATTAGCAGAAAAACCAGGAGAAGATGGGGAAATTATTAGTCGTCTCTTTGGGAATAGTTCAGACAAAAACTATAAAGTAGGAAGACTCATCTTTAGAGATGCCTTTCTAACTAACAAAAAAGATTTAGATTCACGAGCTGTCAAAGGTTATACTGAAGTTAAGTTTGAAAATACTATTGACCGTATCACTGCTGAAGCAAATCCAAGACAGATTGAACGTGCTATCCGAGACAGTATCTTTGGATTTGAGTTGATCTATGAGGTGACAGACAAGAGTCAAGCTCAAGTAGAAGAAGACTTCAAAGTAATTCTTGATGGATTAAAGCTGTTGGAACTTGATTATTTAGGGGGTTCAGGTTCTCGTGGTTATGGTAAAGTTGTCTTTGAGAATCTTAAAGCAAATACAGTTTTCGGAAACTATGATGTTAGTAGATTGAATGAACTTTTAACTACGGAGGTCTAGTATGACCTACAAGATGTATATTATGAACTTCCATACTGCTCACTTTGGAGCAGGTACTCTGGATAGTTCTAAAATGACTTTTGCAGCTGACCGATTGTTTTCAGCCTTAGCTATAGAAGCAAAAAAAATGGGCAAAATGGAGGAATTTGTATCATTAGCAGGTCTAGATGGATTCGTTTTGTCAGATGCATTTCCTTATCAGTCAGGCCCATTTTTACCTAAGCCGATAGGATTTCCAACGTTTGACCAGCCAGACTTAACAACGGATGTTAAAGAAGTAAGACGTCAAGCGAAAATGGCGAAGAAACTTCAATTTATCCCTTTAGATAAATTTGATTCTTATGTAAATGGAACGCTTTTTAAAGACGCAGAACATGCAGTAACAAACATCGTCACTAAAAACCAACCTCATTTAGATGGGGCTCTTTATCAAGTTTCTACAGTTAGATATAGAGATGACTCTTCTCTTTACGTGATTGCTAACGAGTCTGAGCTCTTGAATGAACTCATGGCAAGCTTGCAGTATACAGGAATTGGTGGGAAACGCTCCAGTGGTTATGGACAATTTGATTTGACTATTTTAGATTTACCAGATAGCTTCAAAAATCGTCTCACCAAGGTCCATCAAGGACCTGTCATGACCTTGACGACTTCTCTACCAGTCGAAAAGGAACTTGAATATGCTATGGAAACTGGTTCCTATTTACTAAGTAAATCAAGTGGTTTTGCTTTTAGTACAGAAACTAATGAAAATTACCGTAAGCAGGATTTATATAAGTTTGCTTCTGGATCTACTTTCTCTGAAACCTTTACAGGACAGATTGTAGATGTAAGACCTCTTGATTTCCCACATGAAGTATTAAGCTATGCTAAACCATTATTTTTCAAGATGGAGGGAGAAAGATGAAAACAGAGTATAGAACCTTTCAATTTACCCTCCTAGCCATGGCTCCTATCCATACTGGCAGTGGTGATAAGTACACATCTCGTGAATTTATCTATGAAGATGGGTACTTTTATTTCCCTGATATGGGTAAGTTTTATAATCGAATGGTGGAGAAAGGTTATGATCAGAAGTTTGAGCGCTTTTTACAAGAGAGAAAGGCAAGTGCCAGTAATAATCGTTTGATTTCCTTTTTAGAGGATAACCGTATTTCTGACCGTGATTTTGGTGGTTATAGGATTAAAGAGACTGGTTTTGAAACCGAAAAGAACAACATTGATTCCAAGTTAGGTACTATTAATGAAGTATCAAAGTTTATGCGAGACTCTTATGGTAATCCTTATATACCTGGTAGTTCGTTAAAGGGAGCCATTCGAACTATTTTGATGAATACCAATCCTGACTGGAATAATGAAAATGTTGTGAAAGATAAAAAGGAAAACAAATCTTTGATTCCTTGGGGAGCAAAAAAGGGTCAGAATTATGATGACTTGTTTAATACTATTCGTGTTAGTGATAGCAAACCATTTAGAAATGACAGTCTTATTTTAGTTCAAAAATGGGATCATAAAGCCACCACCCCTCTTGTCAAGCCTCTTCCTTTATATAGGGAAGCTTTAACTCCTGGCAAAATAATTAATTTTAAAATTACCACAACTACAAAGGAGGCGGGGGAATTAATTGAGAAACTTGGTGAGAAAGCATTTGAATTTTATAATGACTATAAGATTTTTTTCCTCAAAGATTTTCCTGAAAATAAAATTCAGCCAAATATTCAATATCCTATATACTTGGGTGCTGGTAGTGGAGCTTGGACAAAAACAATTTTTAAACAAGCAAAAGATATTTTACAAGAACGTTATGAGAATAGCAGAACCACTAGGATGGTTGAAAAGGGAGTCTTGAAATTAACAAAAGCGCCAATGAAAAGTGTTAAAACAACACAAGCAACTCGTAAACTGATAATGAATAATGAATCCTTCTATGAAATGGGCAAGGCGAACTTTATGATTAAGGAGATTACAAATGACAATTTTAATTTCAGCAGTAGGTAATACGGATCCTATCAGTAAGAACAGAGACTCAGCCTTAATGCACATAGCTCGAAAATATAAACCAGAAAGAATCGTCTTACTCTACAGTGAGGAAATGTTAGTTAAAAAAACTCTTATTGAGAGAGCCCTTCTTTCATTTAAAGACTACAAACCTGATGTGAAAATTCATGAGCAAATATTAAGGAATGATGAGGTTTATTTGTATGATAAAATGTATGAGATCATAGGAAAAATTATAAAAGAGTATTCTAAATTAGGGGAGGAATTAATTCTAAATCTATCTTCTGGTACTCCTCAGATAAAATCAGCTCTATTCGCTATAAACCGAATTGATGACTATAATACGCAGGCAATTCAAGTTACCACTCCTAGTAATTCATCTAACAATCCCCAAAAAATACTCTCCAAGGAAGAGGAAGATAATCTGTTTAAAAATAATGAAGATAATCAGGATAATTATGAAAACAGATGTATCATGGATATAGCGGAGAAGTTCAATCATTCTTTAGTTAAACGTCATTTAAGAAGTTTGATAGAGTCATATGATTATTTAGCTGTTGAAAAGATTGTTATCCGGAGAGATTCGAAGGGGCTGCTTTCAAATAAGCAGTTAGCTCGTTTAAGAATCATTCTAACCGACTTAGTAAATGTTTTTAAAAAACAAGAAGTTCTTTCAGAAATTCAGAAATATCCACTTTCAGAGGTTGAGAAAAAAGCCCTTAATTATTTTTTGATGATTGAGATTTTAAACAAACGAGGTCAAGTAGCAGATGTTTTGATTAAGTCAAAATCATTAGTCGAATTTATATTAGAAGATAGAATAAAAAGGAATCATCCGAATCTAATAATATATAAAAATAAGTTACCTAAGCTAAACAAAGAACATCAAGATTTTGAAAAAGTTATCGGTTATTTAGATAGTGATTATAAAAAATCACAGAACGAAAATGAGGGCAAAAAAGAAGACTTTTCTCCTACAACAACTCTAAATCTAATTATATACACTAAAATTTTAGAGTATTACAAATATAGTCCTGAATTAATTAAGTCACTTAGAGTTATCATTTCTTTAAACAATGAGAGAAATAAGGTGGCACATGGCTTGTCAGAGATTGATAGTAAACTAGTCAATTCAAAGAAATTGCAACAGACTATAGATACTTTGCGCTTTATTTTACAAGATACATTTGAGATTGATGATAACTATTTCTCTTGTTACCAAACACTCAATAATGAAATGCTTGACTTACTTCGTCAATAATATACTTTATCAATAAATCTTTTTTTGCTGATGATACATATAATGAGATTGCATGTGCCTGCTTTCCCAGTTGACGCAGAACCCAAAAAACGATATAATAAGAAAGTTGAGAATTGATTTTCAGTCATCTTAGTCCAGAGAAATGGCGGTGCTGCGAGCCATCTAAGTTAGAAAGTCATGCTACTCAATCAGACAATTGCATAAGAATAAGAGAATGACAAGTTCATTGAATGAAGGTGGTACCGCGGTTTTTCGCCCTTCGTGATATGAGCTTGTCTTTTGATTTTTGGAGGTGTTTATGAAGACATTTCTCGTGAAACAAAAGTTTCGTCTTGGGGGCGAACGCTTCGATATCAAGGATGATAGAGGAGTAGTGAACTATCAGGTGGAGGGCTCTTTCTTCCAAATTCCTAAGACCTTTACCATCTATGACGCCTATGGTGAGCAGGTCAGTGAAATCAGTAAAGAATTTTTCACCTTGCTTCCTCGCTTTACTATTCAGCTACGAAACGGTTCCAATTTCGTTATTCGTAAGAAGTTGACCTTCTTTCGAGATAAGTATGAGTTTGATGATCTAGGACTTCGTATCGAGGGCAATATATGGGATTTGAATTTCAAATTGTTGGATGACCGCGACCAAGTGATTGCCGAGATTCGGAAAGAGATTTTCCATTTGACCTCAACTTACACCGTAACCGTCTATGAAGACTCTTATGCAGACCTGGTCATTTCCCTCTGTGTCGCGATTGACTATGTGGAGATGCTAGAAAGCCAATCAAATTAAACAAGTAAATAAGGAGATATTATGAAACAACTATCTAGTGCTCAAGTTCGCCAAATGTGGCTTGATTTCTGGGCAAGCAAAGGTCACTCTGTAGAACCATCAGTCAGCTTGGTTCCAGTAAACGACCCAACTCTTTTGTGGATCAACTCTGGGGTAGCAACCCTTAAGAAATACTTTGACGGAACCATTATCCCTGAAAACCCACGTATTACCAATGCGCAAAAAGCCATCCGTACTAACGACATCGAAAACGTAGGGAAGACTGCGCGTCACCATACCATGTTTGAAATGTTGGGGAACTTCTCTATCGGGGATTACTTCCGTGACGAAGCTATCACTTGGGCTTATGAGCTTTTGACAAGCCCAGAATGGTTTGATTTTCCAGCTGATAAACTGTACATGACCTACTATCCAGACGATAAAGATTCTTACAACCGCTGGATTGAAGTAGGAGTGGATCCAAGCCACTTGATCCCAATCGAAGACAACTTCTGGGAAATCGGTGCGGGGCCTTCTGGACCTGATACAGAAATCTTCTTTGACCGTGGAGAAGCATTTGACCCAGAAAATATCGGTCTTCGCCTGCTTGCAGAGGATATCGAAAACGACCGTTACATCGAAATCTGGAACATCGTTTTGTCACAATTTAACGCTGATCCAGCTGTTCCTCGTAGCGACTACAAGGAATTGCCGCACAAGAACATTGATACGGGCGCTGGTTTGGAGCGTTTGGTGGCCGTTATCCAAGGAGCTAAGACGAACTTTGAAACAGACCTCTTCATGCCAATCATTCGTGAAGTTGAGAAATTGTCTGGTAAGGTCTACGACCAAGATGGCGACAACATGAGCTTCAAGGTCATTGCTGACCATATCCGTTCTCTTTCATTTGCCATCGGTGATGGTGCCCTTCCTGGAAATGAAGGTCGTGGTTATGTTCTTCGTCGTTTGCTTCGTCGTGCTTCTATGCACGGTCAAAAATTGGGTATCAACGAGCCTTTCCTTTACAAACTCGTTCCAACTGTTGGAAAAATCATGGAAAACTACTACCCAGAAGTGCTTGAAAAACGTGACTTTATCGAAAAAATCGTTAAGAGCGAAGAAGAGTCATTTGCCCGTACCCTTCATTCAGGTCAACACTTTGCCCAAGGCATCGTAGCTGACTTGAAAGAAAAAGGTCAATCTGTTATCGCTGGGCAAGATGTCTTCAAACTCTACGATACATACGGATTCCCAGTTGAATTGACAGAAGAAATCGCTGAAGAAGCTGGGATGACTGTAGACCGTGAAGGTTTTGAAGCAGCCATGAAAGAGCAGCAAGAACGTGCGCGTGCGTCAGCTGTCAAAGGTGGCTCAATGGGAATGCAAAATGAAACCCTTCAAAACATTACAGTGGAAAGTGTCTTCAACTACAATGCCAGCCAATTGCCTTCTAAGTTGGTGGCTATCGTAGCGGACAATGCTGAAGTAGAAGCTGTATCTGAAGGAACTGCCTCTCTTATCTTTGCAGAGACTCCATTCTACGCTGAAATGGGTGGACAAGTAGCTGACCACGGTCAAATCTTGGATGCTAAAGGAAATGTCGTAGCGACTGTAACGGACGTGCAAAAAGCACCAAACGGACAAGCTCTTCATACTGTCGAAGTTCTTGCACCACTTGCTTTGAATCAAGAATATACCTTGGCAATCGATACTAATCGCCGTCACCGTGTCATGAAAAACCACACAGCGACTCACTTGCTCCATGCGGCTCTTCACAATATCCTTGGCCACCATGCAACTCAAGCAGGATCTCTGAACGAAGTAGAATTCCTACGCTTTGACTTCACTCACTTCCAAGCCGTAACTCCTGAAGAGTTGCGCGCCATTGAACAGCAAGTCAATGAGAAAATCTGGGAAGCAATTGCAGTAGAGACTATTGAAACAGATATTGACACTGCTAAAGAAATGGGAGCTATGGCCCTCTTTGGTGAGAAATACGGTAAGGAAGTCCGTGTTGTAACCATTGGTGACTACTCAGTGGAACTTTGTGGTGGTACCCACGTTGGCAACACTTCTGAGATTGGTCTCTTCAAGATTGTCAAAGAAGAAGGAATCGGTTCAGGTACCCGCCGTATCTTGGCAGTAACTGGTAAGGAAGCCTTTGAAGCTTATCGTGAACAAGAAGACGCTCTGAAAGCAGTCGCAGCAACTCTTAAAGCACCTCAACTCAAGGAAGTGCCTCACAAGGTTGAAGGTCTTCAAGAGCAACTCCGTCAATTGCAAAAAGAAAATGCAGAATTGAAGGAAAAAGCCGCAGCCGCAGCCGCAGGTGATGTCTTCAAGAATGTTCAAGAAGCAAACGGACACCGTTACATTGCAAGCCAAGTTTCTGTATCAGATGCAGGTGCCCTTCGTACCTTTGCGGATAACTGGAAACAAAAAGACTACTCTGACGTGCTTGTCCTAGTTGCCGCTATCGGTGACAAAGTCAATGTCCTCGTAGCAAGCAAGACTAAAGATGTGCATGCAGGAAACCTTGTCAAAGAATTGGCTCCAATCGTTGATGGACGTGGTGGTGGTAAACCAGACATGGCCATGGCAGGAGGAAGCAACCAAGCGAAAATCCAAGAACTCTTGGATGCAGTAGCAGGTAAATTATAAGACAATAAAGATCTATCCATTTGGGTAGGTCTTTTTGCGCATACAAAAAAGCCAAATCCGGTTGGATTTGACTTATAACTGATAGGTTTATTTTGTTGCCCAGACACTGACTGAACCCGCCGCTACTGGGAATTCTCCATAACCGTCAGCATTGATTGTAACTTGTGCTGGATGGTTTTCAAGGAGGTCAACAAAGGTTTGGCCAGCCCATTCTTGGCCAATAAACATATATTTGCTGTTTTCTTGGTCGTTTGAGATAAGGACTGCAAGCGGTGTTTGGTTTTCAGCGCCTGCACGGACCCATCCGATACAGTTTGCATCGTCAAAGTAGTCTGTTTGCTCTCCATAGGCTAAATCTTTTCGAATGGCTAGGAGTCGGTCAAGAACTTCTTTGAAATCCTGTTGAGCATATTTCCCTGAAATGCCATAGTAGTCTCCGTAAAACACACATGGAAGACCCTGCTCACGAAGAAGGATGAGCGCATAGGCTGCTGGTTTAAACCATTCTTGGACGGTTGACTCGAGTGCCTGTCCTCTTTGAGTATCATGGTTATCAACGAAAGTGACAGCCTTGTCAGGCTTGAGTTCAACCAAGCTATCTGTGAAAATGTTACGAAGGTCATAGCTTGCTCCAGCCCGACTGGCTTCAAAGAGGTTTTGGTGGAGGCGAACATCGACAAGGTCAAAACGTTCTTCTATTTTCTCGAGATAGTCTAGATTGGCATCCTTGTCTGGGTTCCAAAATTCCCCAAAAACATAGAAATCTTGACCGTATTTTTCCTTCATATCACGGATGAAATTGCTCATAAAGAAGGAGTCGATGTGCTTAACGGCATCCAAACGGAAACCAGCTACACCAGTCGTTTCCATGAACCAGTCAGCCCAGTCATAGATATTTTGGATGACTTCAGGGTGCTTAAAGTCTAGGTCGGCATACATGAGGTAGTCGTAGTTACCATTTTCGTTATCGACCAATTCCTCATTTGCCCAACCTTTATTGTCTCCTTGGATCAGGTAAATACCAGACTTACGGCGCTTGGCATCGTAGTCCGTACCTGTGAAGTGGTACCAGTGCCAGTGAAAGTCATTGTAGGTATCTTGGCGACCATCGAAAGTAAAGTGAGTCCAGCCATTGATAGTAAAGGGCTCGCTTAGTTGAAGGGTACGATCCTCAGGGTCCACTTCAATAACCTGAAAGGCTTCCATGTGATCGGCAGCAGCCTTGTGATTGAGCACCACATCGGCCATAGGTTGAATTCCCTGCGCCTTTAGGGCTTGAATGGCTTGAAGATAATCTTCTTTAAACCCATACTTGGTACGGACAGTCCCTTTTTGGTGAAATTCACCTAGGTCAAAAAGATCGTAAACACCATAGCCGACATCTTTTTCGTTGGTTGCCTTGAAGGCAGGTGGCATCCAGACATGGCTGATACCAAGGTTTGCTAGGTGCTCTGCGTCATTTGTCAGTCGAGCCCAGTGTTGGCCGTCGTGAGGCAGATACCATTCAAAGTATTGCATAAGTGTCTGATTTTGCATTGTTTTTCCTCTTGCTTATCAATGTTGTGTTTTATTCTACCATAAAGTTTAGAACTAGGCAAACGTTTGCGCAAGATTCTATACTCATTTCTGAAATTGTCTATTTTTATCGATTAAAATCTCTCTTTCCATCACAAGGGAAAGGATGTTTTGGTGAAAAAGTAAATGGAATAAACTTATTTTAACAAAAATGACACTCAGTAAACTAAAGTACAAATGGTTAAACGGTTTCTTTTTTGAGAATTGTCACAAAATTTGCTATAATAGTAGCTATGAATAGAATTAGGGTCAGCAGACGCGTTGAAAAAAAGCTAGCTAAGGGTCTAGTTCTTTTGGAAGCAAGTGATTTAACAGATATTGAACTGACGGATCAGGCAGTAGAAGTTCTTAGTCAAGACGGGAAGTTTTTAGGGAGCGCCTATCTTTCTCAACAGAATAAGGGAATCGGTTGGTTCATCAGCAAGGAAAAGGTTCGTTTCAATCAAGCCTTTTTTGAAATCCTGTTTCGTAAGGCTAAGGAAGCTAGAAAGCCTTATTATCAAGATGACTTGACTACTGCCTTTCGCCTTTTTAACCAAGAGGGGGATGGTTTTGGTGGTCTGACTGTTGATTTCTATGGAGATTATGCTGTTTTTTCTTGGTACAACTCCTTTGTTTACCAAATTCGTGAGCTAATCGTAAAGGCTTTTAAGGAAGTTTTTCCTGAGGTCTTGGGGGCTTATGAGAAGATTCGTTTTAAAGGTCTAGACTACGAGTCTGCCTATGTTTATGGTGAGGAAGCACCAGACTACTTTACTGTTCTTGAAAATGGTGTACTCTATCAGGTTTTTATGAATGATGGCTTGATGACAGGGATTTTCCTAGACCAGCATGAGGTTCGTGGGAGTCTGGTTGACGGTCTAGCCATGGGCAAATCTTTGCTCAATATGTTTTCCTATACGGCTGCCTTTTCAGTTGCTGCAGCTATGGGAGGCGCTAGTGAGACGACTTCTGTCGACTTGGCAAAACGATCGATAGAGCTGTCAGAAGCTCATTTTCAGGCAAATGGACTTAGCACAGACAATCACCGTTTTATCGTCATGGATGTTTTTGAGTACTTCAAGTATGCCAAGCGAAAAGGCTTGACCTATGATGTGATTGTGCTTGATCCGCCGAGCTTTGCCCGCAATAAAACACAAACATTCTCTGTAGCTAAGGACTATCACAAGTTGATTTCCCAGAGTCTAGAGATTTTAAATCCGGGAGGCATTATCATTGCCAGTACCAATGCTGCCAATGTTTCCCGCCAAAAATTTACAGAACAAATTGATAAAGGTTTTGCAGGAAGAAGGTATCAGATCTTGAACCAATATGGTCTTCCAGCTGACTTTGCCCATAATAAAAAAGATGAAAGCAGTAATTACCTCAAGGTGATTAGTATGAAGGTTAGTAGATGAAATTAATCGTTTCAGTGATGCCAAGAAGTTTAGAAGAAGCGCAAGAACTGGATGCAACTAGGTATGAAGATGCCGATATCATTGAGTGGCGTGCGGACTTTCTTGCAAAGGACGCTATTTTACAGGTAGCACCCGCTATCTTTGAGAAATTTGCAGGACGCGAACTTGTCTTTACCCTTCGGACCCGCGCTGAGGGAGGAGAAATCGAACTTTCCTCAGAAGAGTATGTTCAAATCATCAAGGAAGTTACTCAGCTTTATCAGCCGGATTATGTAGATTTTGAGTATTTCAGCTACAAGGACGTTTTTGAGGAAATGTTGGATTTTCCAAATCTTGTTTTGAGTTACCATAATTTCCAGGAGACACCTGAAAATATGATGGAAATCCTGTCTGAGTTGACCAGTCTCTCTCCAAAAGTGGTCAAGGTATCAGTTATGGCCCATACGGAGCAGGATGTTTTAGACCTGATGAATTACACTCGAGGATTTAAAACACTCAATCCTGAACAAGAGTACGTGACCATTTCCATGGGGAAAATGGGCAAGGTATCCCGTATCACTTCAGATGTGACGGGTTCAAGTTGGTCATTTGCTAGTCTGGATGAAGCGAGTGCCCCAGGTCAGATTTCGCTATCAAACATGAAGAAAATCAGGGAGATTTTGGATGAAGCTTGATGGCTATACACGTTTAGCTGCAGTTGTTGCCAATCCTATCAAACACTCTATTTCACCCTTTATCCACAATAGGGCCTTTGAGGCGACAGCTATTAATGGCGCCTATGTAGCTTGGGAGATTGAAGCGGGTGATTTGGCAGAAACAGTCGCCAATATTCGCCGTTACCAGATGTTTGGCATCAACCTGTCTATGCCTTACAAGGAGCAAGTGATTCCTTATCTGGATGAGTTGAGTGATGAGGCTCGTTTGATTGGGGCGGTCAACACAGTTGTTAATCAAGATGGAACGTTAATTGGATATAATACAGATGGCAAGGGATTTTTTAAGAGCTTGCCTTCTTTTACAATTTCGGATAAGAAAATGACCATTCTGGGGGCAGGTGGTGCGGCCAAGTCCATTTTGGCGCAGGCTATTTTGAATGGCGTCAGTCAGATTTCAGTCTTTGTTCGTTCAGTTTCCATGGAAAAAACAAGACCTTATCTAGACAAGTTGCAGGAGCAAACAGGATTTAAAGTGGACTTGTATGCTTTAGAAGATGTTTCTGTCTTGCAAGCAAGGATTGCCGATTCGCACTTACTAGTCAATGCCACCAGTGTGGGCATGGATGGCCAGTCGTCACCAGTTTCAGAAAGCATCAATTTGCCGGAAACTCTCTTGGTTGCAGATATCATTTACCAACCCTTTGAAACTCCATTTTTGAAATGGGCTAAAAGTCAGGGGAATCCAGCAATTAATGGCCTAGGAATGTTGCTCTATCAAGCTGCTGAAGCTTTTCAACTGTGGACAGGTAAAGAAATGCCGACAGACGAGATTTGGCAGTCCTTAACAGAAAAATATAAATAGTGAAAAGGAGACCCTCCTATGAAAATCAGAATCGATATTCCGCATCATCCTTATGATATTCAGATTGAAAAAGGTTGTCTGGCTCAGGCTGGTCAATGGTTACGAGAACTCTGGCAACCGCAAAAAGTGGTCATTGTAACCGACAACCATGTAGCTTCTCTCTATGCAGAGAAGGTTAAACTCAGCCTAGAAGATGCTGGTTTTCAGGTAGCTGTTTTTGACTTTTTAGAAGGTGAAGAAAGAAAGAATTTAACCACTGTTCAGAAAGTCTATGAGTTTCTAGTTAAGCAGGGGTTGACTCGTAGCGATGGGATTGTGGCCCTTGGTGGTGGTGTCGTTGGGGACCTGGCTGGCTTTGTAGCTTCTACCTATATGCGTGGGATTCACTTTGTTCAGATTCCGACTAGTTTGACAGCCCAGGTAGATTCTTCTATCGGTGGAAAGACGGGTGTCAATACTCCATTTGCTAAAAATATGGTGGGAACTTTTGCCCAACCAGATGGGGTTCTGATTGACCCGCTGGTCCTTGAAACACTCGGAAAAAGGGAGTTGATTGAAGGGATGGGTGAGGTTATCAAGTATGGCTTGATTGAGGATCCAGAACTTTGGGCTCTCTTGACGGAGCTGGATGGTTCTGTAGAGAGCATTCTGGAGCATGCAGAGACTTTGATTGAACATTCTTGTCAGGTTAAGCGCAAGATGGTGGTTGAAGATGAGTTGGATAACGGTGTTCGTCTTTACCTCAATTTTGGGCACACTATTGGTCATGCCATTGAAGCAACGGCCGGTTATGGCAAAGTCATGCATGGTGAGGCAGTGGCTATGGGCATGGTGCAGATTTCCAAGGTTGCTGAGGGAAAAGGCCTAATGCCAGAAGGAATAACCCGGTCCATTAGAGAGATGTGCCAGAAATTTGGACTACCTGTTGACTATGAAAACTGGGATGTTGACAAGCTTTATCAGGCTTTGACTCATGACAAGAAGGCACGTGGCAACACCTTGAAATTGGTCTTGGTACCAGAGCTTGGTTCAGCGACCATTCACCCAGTTTCCCTGGAAGAGATGAAAGACTACTTGGTAAAATAAGGAGAACGTATGAGATATTTAACTGCTGGAGAATCACATGGACCCCGTCTGACAGCTATTATTGAAGGAATTCCAGCGGGCCTTCCTTTAACAGTAGAGGACATCAATGAGGACCTTAAACGCCGTCAGGGTGGCTACGGTCGTGGTGGTCGTATGAAGATTGAGAGTGACCAGGTTATCTTTACTTCGGGCGTTCGTCACGGGAAGACGACAGGGGCTCCTATTACCATGGATGTTATCAATAAGGACCACCAGAAATGGCTGGATATCATGTCTGCTGAGGACATTGAAGACCGACTTAAAAGCAAGCGGAAAATCACTCATCCTCGTCCAGGACATGCCGATTTGGTTGGGGGGATCAAGTACCGTTTTGATGATTTGCGAAATTCTTTGGAACGTTCATCAGCTCGTGAAACAACCATGCGGGTGGCAGTTGGGGCAGTAGCCAAACGCCTATTGGCTGAGCTTGATATGGAGATTGCCAACCATGTCGTGGTCTTTGGTGGCAAGGAAATAGATGTACCTGAAAATCTGACAGTGGCCGAGATTAAGGAACGAGCTGCTCAGTCTGAAGTTTCTATTGTTAACCAAGAGCGGGAACAGGAAATCAAGGACTATATTGACCAAATCAAGCGTGATGGTGATACTATCGGTGGAGTTGTGGAGACAGTCGTCGGAGGCGTTCCAGTTGGTCTTGGCTCTTATGTCCAATGGGACAGAAAATTAGATGCGCGATTGGCCCAAGCAGTTGTCTCTATCAATGCCTTTAAAGGAGTGGAATTTGGTCTTGGGTTTGAGGCTGGTTACCGAAAAGGCAGCCAGGTTATGGATGAAATTCTCTGGTCAAAAGAAGACGGCTATACTCGTCGTACCAATAATCTAGGTGGTTTCGAAGGTGGTATGACCAATGGGCAACCTATCGTTGTTCGAGGTGTCATGAAACCCATTCCCACCCTTTATAAACCACTTATGAGTGTGGATATCGAGACTCACGAACCCTATAAGGCAACTGTAGAGAGAAGTGATCCGACCGCTCTTCCAGCAGCAGGTGTGGTCATGGAAGCTGTTGTGGCAACGGTTCTGGCACAAGAAATCCTTGAAAAATTCTCATCTGACAATCTAGAGGAATTAAAAGAGGCAGTTGCCAAGCACCGAGACTATACAAAGAACTATTAAGGAGTCCTTATGGCAAAAACCATCTATATCGCAGGTCTCGGTTTGATTGGTGCTTCGATGGCACTCGGTATCAAGCGTGATCATCCTGATTATGAAATTTTGGGTTATAATCGCAGTCAGGCTTCGAGAGACATTGCCTTGGAGCGGGGGATGATTGACCGTGCGACGGATGATTTTGCCAGTTTCGCTCCCCTAGCAGATGTCATCATCCTGACCTTGCCAATCAAGCAGACCATTGCTTTTATTAAGGAGTTGGCAGATTTAGACTTGAAAGAAGGCGTCATTATCTCGGATGCCGGCTCGACCAAGTCAGCCATCGTGGATGCGGCGGAGGAACATTTAGCTGGCAATCCTGTTCGCTTTGTCGGGGCCCATCCCATGGCCGGTAGCCACAAGACAGGGGCTGCCTCTGCGGATGTTAATCTCTTTGAAAATGCCTACTATATCTTCACACCTTCGAGCCTGACAAGTCCTGACACACTTGAGGAAATGAAGGATCTGCTTTCAGGCCTTCATGCTCGTTTTATCGAGATTGATGCCAAGGAGCATGATCGGGTGACTTCTCAGATTAGCCATTTTCCTCATATTCTGGCTTCCAGCCTTATGGAGCAGACGGCAGTTTATGCTCAAGAACATGAGATGGCAAGGCGCTTTGCGGCGGGTGGTTTTCGAGATATGACTCGCATTGCGGAAAGCGAGCCAGGTATGTGGACTTCCATTCTCTTGTCCAATCGTGAGACTATTCTAGATCGAATTGCGGATTTCAAGGAGCGCCTAGATGAGGTTGGACAAGCCATCAGCAAGGGAGATGAAGAGCAAATCTGGAACTTTTTCAACCAAGCGCGTGCGCAACGTCAGGCCATGGAAATCCATAAGCGTGGTGGTGTGGACAGTTCTTATGACCTCTATGTCGATGTTCCCGATGAAGAAGATGTTATCTTGCGGATTTTGGAATTACTTCGTGGGACTTCTTTGGTTAATATCCACATCAACGAAGAAAACCGTGAAGATGTTCACGGGATTCTACAAATTTCCTTTAAAAATGCTCAAGACTTAGAACGAGCTGAGCGCTTAATCACAGAAAATACGGACTACACAGTCGTCATCAAATAAGGAGAAAATCATGTCAAATATTTACGATAGTGCAAATGAACTTAGTCGCGGATTACGCGAATTACCAGAATACAAGGCGGTCAAGGCAGCAAAAGATGCCATCCAAGCTGATGAACAAGCTAGCAAGATTTTTGCAGACTACCTCGCTTTCCAGCAAGAAATCCAAGTCATGGCGCAAACGGGACAAATGCCAGACGCCTCTTTCCAAGAAAAGATGCAGTCTTTCAGCAAACAAATCCAAGAGAACGCTCTTTTGTCAGATTTCTTTGCCAAACAGCAACAATTGTCCATTTACCTTTCGGACATTGAGAAAATTGTCTTTGAACCTGTTTCAGAATTATTGAAATAGTATTTTATCTGTATAAAAGCCAGAAATTTCAGGAATTTCTGGCTTTTTTGTGATAAAATAAGAAAAAGTATTGCAAGTATGAGGTCAACTATGAAACTAAAAACAAACATTCGCCACTTACATGGCAGTATCCGGGTTCCAGGTGACAAGTCTATCAGCCATCGTTCGATTATTTTTGGAAGTTTGGCTGAGGGCGAGACTAAGGTTTATGATGTTCTGCGT